>CAZPWV010000090.1:0-8198 GCA_964590825.1 uncultured Rhodobacter sp.
CAGCCCCAGCCCGGCCGCCAGACCGGCCGCGGAGAGGCGCAGCCTCTCCCCCCCGTCGATCCGCGCAAGCTTCAGATTCAGTTGAACATTTCCGCGCACCACCTGGCCCGCCACCGCGGCCCGTGCCAGCGCCTCAAGCCCTTCGATCTCGGGCAGGCGCAGCCGCAGATCGAACCCTTTGCCATTGACCGCGCGGATCTCCCAACTCCAGTCATGGCCCCGCCATGAACCGCTCAACGCGGCAAAGCCGGTCATCGATTGCAGCGATGCGGATGGGGCGGTTGCGGGTCGGGGGGGGGTGGCGGGTTTAACCATTTAAGACTTTAGTTCTCCGTAAGGCGGGAAAAAGGCGTATTAAGAGTTCAGTAAGGATTTCGCTCCCTGGGTCAACAGAAACGACCCGATCACGCCGAAGGCCGGGGCAAGAGGCACAGCGCAGGCACCCCTGCACGATCACAGGATGACGGAAATGGATCGCGACATCGGCACCTTGGACAATGTTACCCGCCTTGACCGGCCGGGCACCGGCCGCCGCGTTGTGGCGCAGATCCGCGCCTATTGGGAGGGGCTGCGCCGCGGCCGCGACGTGCCCGCCCGCGCCGAGATCGACCCGCGCGGCATCGAAGGGGCGCTTGAATATGCCTTCATCCTGGAACGCGTCGCCCCCGGCATGGGCCGGTTCCGCCTCTCGGGGATGCATCTCAACGACCTGATGGGCATGGAAGTGCGAGGAATGCCGCTGACCGCGCTGTTCACCCCCGAGGCCCGCAAGCGCATCGCCGATGCCACCGAGGCGGTCTTTGCCGGGCCGGCCGTGGCCGAGGTGATGCTGAGCGCCGAAGCCGGAATTGGCAAGCCCGCGCTGGTGGCGCGGATGATCCTGCTGCCGATGAAATCCGACATGGGCGATGTGACGCGGATTCTGGGTTGCATCGTCGCCGAAGGGCCGGAGATCGGCCGCACCCCGCGCCGCTTCCTTGTCGATGCGGTCCGGGTCGAACCCGTCGCTGTGGGCAGCCCCACCCCGGCGCCCAGCCCTGCCCCGGTCCGCCCCGAGGCCTTTGGTCTGGGCGAGGCCCTGCCGCGCTTTGGTGCCGGCACCGCCCAAAGCCCGATGCGCCCCGCCGCCGCGCCGCCGCGCAGCCCCGAGGAACGCCGCGCCCTGTTTCGCGTGGTCACCCGCGACTGAGCGCCTTTCCGCGCAGTTTTCCGAGTGCCCCGGCTCAGACAAAAGGCCCGGCAATCCGCCGGGCCCTTTGATTTTCAACAACTTGCAAGGCGTTCTTACAGCCCCGCCGCCTTTTTCATGGCGCGGCGATCCTGCAATTCCTCGGCCACGAGAAAGGCCAGTTCCAGCGACTGGCTGGCATTCAGCCGCGGGTCGCAGGCGGTGTGGTAGCGGCTCGACAGGTCTTCGTCCGAGACCGCCCGCACCCCGCCGGTGCATTCGGTCACATCCTTGCCGGTCATTTCGAAATGCACGCCGCCCGGAATCGTCCCCTCGGCCTTGTGGATCGCAAAGAACTCCCGCACCTCGCGCAGGACCGACTCGAACGGGCGGGTCTTGAACCCGGAGGCCGATTTGACCGTATTGCCATGCATCGGGTCGCAGGTCCAAAGCACATTGGCGCCCTCGGCCTGCACGGTGCGGATCAGCCGCGGCAGGTTTTCGCCCACCTTGCCGGCACCGAAACGCGCAATCAGCGTCAGCCGCCCGGCCTCGTTTTTCGGGTTGAGCTTGGCCATCAGCACCTTGAGATCCTCGATACTGGTGCTGGGGCCGCATTTGATTCCGATCGGGTTTTGCACGCCGCGGCAAAACTCCACATGCGCGCCATCGACCTGACGGGTGCGGTCGCCGATCCACAGCATATGGCCCGAGCCCGCCACCGGCAGGCCGGTGGTGCTGTCGATCCGGCACAGCGCCTCTTCGTATTCCAGCAGCAAGGCTTCGTGGCTGGTGTAGAATTCGACCGAGCCCAGCTCATGCGCGGTGTCCGAGGTCACCCCCGCCGCCGCCATGAATTCCATCGCATCCGAAATCCGCCCCGCCACTTCGCGGTATCTCGCCGCTTCGTCCTCGTCGGTGAAGCCGGCAATCCAGCTTTGCACACGGTGGATATCGGCATAACCGCCGGTCGAGAACGCCCGCAGCAGGTTCAGCGAGGCCGCGGCCTGGGTATAGGCCTGCAACATCCGGCCCGGATCGGGCTGCCGGGCGGCCATCGTGGCCTCGAACCCGTTGATGATGTCGCCGCGATAGCTGGGGTATTCCACGCCGCCGATCATCTCGGTGGGCGCCGACCGCGGCTTGGCGAACTGCCCCGCCATCCGCCCCACCTTGATGACGGGCACCTTCGCCCCCCAGGTCAGCACGATGGCCATTTGCAGCATCACCTTGAAGGTGTCGCGGATATTGTCGGCGGAAAATTCTGAAAAGCTCTCGGCGCAATCGCCGCCCTGCAACAGGAAAGCCTCGCCCTTGGCGGCCTTGGCCAGATCGGCGCGGAGCCTGCGCGCCTCACCGGCAAAGACCAGCGGCGGCATCTTGCCCAGTTGCGCCTCGACGGCCCGCAGCGCGGCCATGTCGGGATAGTCGGGCATCTGCACCCGCGGTTTCGCGCGCCAGTCCGATTTTGTCCATGCCTTGCCCATCGTATCCTCCGAAGCTTTCGAATGAAGCGTGCTTATAAAGCGGCGCGCAGAAATGAACAAACCTGTTTTTCGTCAAGCCCGCCGCAACGCGGCCGCGACTCCGCCGCAACGCGGCATGAAGCCCCCCTTGCGGGCGCGGTCATTCCCTGCTTGTTTGCATCGAACGACACAACCCAGGTCGCAAATGCGCATCCCCTCGACCATCCCCCGCACCCATGCCCGCCCTGCCCCCTCGCAAGGCACGGTGCGACTGCTGCCGCCCGAGCGCACGCGGCGCTATATCTTTTTGCTGCTCGACCGTTTCACCATGATGGCCTTTGCCTCGGCGCTGGAACCGCTGCGGCTGGCCAACCAGGTTTCGGGCCAAAAGCTCTACGACTGGAAACTGGCCTCGGAGGATGGCCGCGATGTCACCTGTTCGAACGGCACGATGATCCGCGTCGATATGGGGTTGAGCGAGGTCGCCCGCGACGATACCGTGCTGGTATGCGGCGGCATCGATGTAGCCGAAGCGACCACCAAACCCATTCTCAACTGGCTGCGGCGCGAGGCGCGGCGCGGCGCGGCGGTGGGGGGGCTGTGCACCGGTGCCTGGGCGGTGGCCAAGGCGGGGCTGCTCGAAGGCAAACGCGCCACCATCCACTGGGAAAATCAGGACAGTTTCTTTGAAGATTTCGAAGAGGTGAAGCTGACCAAATCGGTCTTTGTGATCGATGGCAACCGGCTGACCACGGCGGGCGGCACGGCCTCGATCGACCTGATGCTGAAGCTGATTGCCCGCGATCACGGCGAGGGGCTGGCCAATACCGTGGCGGACCAGCTCATCTACAACTCGATCCGCACCGATCAGGACAGCCAGCGGCTCTCCATTCCCACCCGCATCGGCGTGCGCCACCCGAAACTGGCGCAGGTGATCGGCCGGATGGAAGGCGCGATCGAAGAGCCGATCAGCCCGGCACGGCTGGCCGACGAGGTGGGCATGTCCACCCGCCAGCTGGAACGGCTCTTTCGCCGCTACCTCAACCGCTCGCCCAAGCGCTATTACATGGAAATCCGGCTGCAAAAGGCCCGCAACCTGCTGATGCAGACGGAAATGAGCGTCATCAATGTGGCCCTGGCCTGCGGCTTTGCCTCGCCGTCGCATTTTTCCAAATGCTACCGGGCGCATTACCAGACCACCCCTTACCGCGAACGCGGCACTTCGGGGGGCGCGGCAGAGGCCTCGGATGACGCCCCCTTTGCCGAAGACGATCGCGATCCGGGCGGGGACGACTTTCCCGATGCGGAGCTTGCGTGATGCAGCCGCCGGTTGAACGACGCAACAAAGCACAAGCCTTCCCCAGCGTCATGCGACATTTCCACCCCGCCCTGCCTGCCGCTTTGGCAATAAAGACAGGCCGGAGGGGATTTTCTTTTGGCCTGCCACGCTCTAACTTGGCGCCAGGACAATGTTCCAACATGGGAGTGAACATATGAAAAAACTGCTTCTGGCGAGCGCCGCGCTTGCCCTGACCGCTGGCGGTGCCTTTGCCGAAGAAGTGAAACTTGGCATCTCGCTCGGTTTCACCGGCCCGCTCGAATCGATGTCGCCCGCCATGGCCTCGGGCGCCGAGCTGGCGATGAAGGAAGTGTCGGAGTCGGGCAAGTTCATGGGCGGCTCCACCGTCGTGGGCGTGCGCGGCGACAGCACCTGCATCGACTCGGCCGCCGCCACCGCCACCGTTGAAAAGCTCATCACCGCCGATGGCGTGAAGGGCATCGTCGGCGGCATGTGCTCGGGCGAGACCACCGCCTCGCTGCAAAACGTCGCCGTGCCGAAAGGGATCGTGATGATCTCGCCCTCGGCCACCTCGCCGGCGCTCTCGAGTGCCGAAGACAACGGGCTGTTCTTCCGCACCGCGCCCTCGGATGCGCGCCAGTCGGAAGTGATGACCGACATCATCATGGAACACGGCATCAAATCGGTGGCGCTGACCTATACCAACAACGACTATGGCAAGGGCCTGGCCGACAGCTTTGCCGCCGCCTTCACCGCCAAGGGCGGCACCGTGACGATCAATTCCGCCCATGACGACGGCAAGGCCGATTACGCCGCCGAAGTCGGCGCGCTGGCCTCGGCCGGGGGCCAGGCGCTGGTGATCGCGGGCTATGTCGACCAGGGCGGTTCGGGCATCCTGCGCGGCGCGCTTGATTCGGGCGCGTTCGAGACCTTCGTCTTCCCCGACGGCATGGTGGGCGCGACGCTGGAAACCAACTTCGGCCCCGAGGTGAACGGCTCCTTCGGGCAGATGCCCTCGTCGGAAGGCGAAGGCAAAGAGAAATACCTCGCCGCTGCCACCGCCGCCGGCTATGACGGTTCGGGCGTCTATTCGGCCGAGGGCTATGACGCCGCCGCACTCATCATGCTGGCGATGGCGGCCGCCAACTCGACCGATTCCAACGTTTACAAGGACAAGGTCATGGATGTGGCCAATGCTCCGGGCGAAAAGATCCTGCCCGGCGAATTGGGCAAGGCGCTCGAGCTGATCGCCGCGGGCACCGACATCGACTATCAGGGCGCCTCTTCGGTGGAACTGATCGGCGCCGGTGAATCGGCGGGCACCTTCCGCGAAGTCACGGTGAAAGACGGCAAGATCGAAACCGTGAAATATCGCTAAGCGCAAGCCAAAGCTATGGACAGCCCGGAGTAATCCGGGCTGTTTCTGTTACAAAACAAAGCCGTAAACGGCAAAGCTCAGCGCCCGAACGGGGGCGCGACAAGGGGAAGCATGATCCGGGTCGAGAACCTGCACAAGCATTTCGGCGGCTTTCGGGCTGTCGATGATGCGTCGCTCGAAATTGCCCAAGGCTCCATTACCGGGCTGATCGGCCCCAATGGCGCGGGCAAATCCACGCTCTTCAACGTCATCGCCGGGGTCTACAAACCCACCTCGGGGCGGGTGAGCATGGCGGGCGAAGACATCACCGGCCTGCCGCCGCATGAACTGTTCCACAAGGGGCTGTTGCGCACCTTTCAGATTGCGCATGAATTTCCCACCATGACGGTGCGCGAAAACCTGATGATGGTGCCGGGCGGGCAATCGGGCGAGACGCTGATGAACGCCTGGTTCGGCCGCGGCCGGATTGCCCAGGAAGAGGCGGAGCTTCTAAAGAAAGCCGATGAAGTTCTTGATTTTCTGACGATTTCTCATTTGAAGAACGAACGCGCCGGTAACCTCTCGGGCGGGCAGAAAAAGCTGCTGGAGCTGGGCCGCACGATGATGGTCGAGGCGCGGATCGTGTTTCTCGATGAGGTCGGCGCGGGGGTGAACCGCACGCTGCTCAACACCATCGGCGATGCCATCGTGCGGCTGAACCGTGAACGCGGCTATACATTCTGCGTCATCGAGCATGACATGGATTTCATCGGCCGGCTTTGCGATCCGGTGATTGTCATGGCCGAAGGCAAGGTGCTGGCCCAGGGCAACCCGGCCACGATCATGCAGAATGAATCGGTAATCGAGGCCTATCTGGGGCGCGGGTTGAAAAACAAGATCAAGGCGGAGGCGCAGCCATGAGTTTTCTGGAAGCCTCTGAAATGACGGGCGGATATGGCGCCGCCGACATTTTGCACGGCTGCACGCTGACGGTCGAAAAAGGCCAGATCGCGGTGATTGTCGGCCCCAATGGGGCGGGCAAATCCACCGCGATGAAGGCGGTCTTCGGAATGCTGCGCCTGCGTGGCGGCCATGTGCTGCTGGAGGGCGAAGACATCACCCGGCTGACCCCGCAAGAGCGCGTGCGCAAGGGCATGGGCTTTGTGCCGCAGGTCAACAACGTCTTTCCCACCATGTCGGTGCAGGAAAACCTGGAAATGGGCGCCTTCATCCGCACCGATGATTTCCGCGACACGATGGAGACCTCTTCCCGATCCTGCGCGACAAGCGCCACCAAAACGCCGGAGAGCTTTCGGGCGGGCAACGTCAGCAGGTGGCGGTGGGCCGTGCGCTGATGACAAGGCCCAAGCTCCTGATGCTGGATGAACCCACCGCCGGGGTCTCGCCGATTGTCATGGACGAGCTTTTCGACCGCATCATCGAAGTGGCGCGCACCGGAATCTCGATCCTCATGGTGGAACAAAACGCCCGGCAAGCCCTTGAAATTGCAGACATGGGCTATGTGCTGGTGCAAGGCGCCAACAAATACACCGATACCGGTGCGGCGCTGATGGCCGACCCGGATGTGCGCCGCACCTTCCTGGGGGGTTGAGATGAAGCCGCTTGTCATCCTGGCGTCGCTTGCCGCCCTTGCCCTGCCCGCCGTCGCGCAGGAAATTCACCCCGAGCGCAGCTTTGTGCTGCGCTGCCATTTCACCCAATCGTGCATCTCCGGCGGCTGTGGCGAGGAAGATTACGACACGCAGCTTGAAGTCGAGGGGGCAGCCGCAATCTTTCGCGACCACCAGGTGGAGCGGGCCATGACGGGGGGCTTCGACCCGGTCACTGGAATTCTGAGTTTCGCCTCGGAACCACTTGATAAGGCTTCATATTTTTTCTCCGACTTCGGCGATGCCGGGGCCGTGCTGAGCCTGCACACCCAGGCCGAGGGCAAGGCTTTGGGCATCACCTTTGACGGCATGTGTTACGAGGACGAATGATGGATATTCTCAACGCTCTTGTGGCAATCCTCAATTACCTCGTGGTGCCGGCCACCGCCTATGGGGCGCAACTGGCGCTGGGGGCGCTGGGGGTCACGCTGATTTATGGAATCCTGCGCTTTTCCAACTTTGCTCATGGCGACACCATGGCCTTTGGCACCGGCGCCACCATTCTGGTGACCTGGGGGTTTCAGGCGCTGGGCATCGGTTTCGGCCCGCTGCCCACCGCACTTCTGGCGCTGCCCTTCGGCATTGCCGCCACCGCGCTCTTGGTGCTGGGCACCGACAAGGTGGTTTACAGCTACTACCGCCGGGTCCGTGCCGCGCCGATCTATCTGGGCATGGTCTCGGTTGGGGTGATGTTCGTGATGAACGGGCTGACCCGGTTTCTGATCGGGGTGGATGAAATCAAATTTGCCGATGGCGCCCGGTTCCTGATCTCGCCGCAGGGCTTCAAGGCCGCCACGGGCCTCGCCGAACCGCTGTCCATCCGCGCCACCCAGGCGATCACGCTGGTCACGGCGGGGCTGGTGGTCTGGGCGCTCTTCTGGTTCCTGGCCAAGACCCGCACCGGCAAGTCGATGCGGGCATTTTCCGACAACGAAGACCTGGCGCTGCTGTCGGGGATCAATCCCAACCGGGTCGTGACCGTCACCTGGATTCTTGCGGCAGCGCTGGCCACCACCGCCGGCGTGCTTTACGGCCTTGATAAATCCTTCAAGGCTTTCAACTACTTCCAGCTTCTACTTCCAATATTTGCGGCGGCCATCGTGGGCGGCTTGGGCAACCCTTTGGGCGCTATCGCGGGGGGGTTCGTGATCGCCTTTTCCGAGGTCGCCGTCACCTATGCCTGGAAAAAGGTGGCGATGTATCTGATCCCCGGTTTCGAACCCACGGGGCTGCTGCA
>CAZPWV010000091.1:0-8186 GCA_964590825.1 uncultured Rhodobacter sp.
ATCTGGCCGGGGTCTTCGAAATTCGCGGCGGAAATATTGCCCACCATCGGCATTGAAGCGGCAAAACGGCTGCGCTGATGCTCGGGCAGGGCCTCCCAGGGCAGGCCCGCCCCCCAGTCGCGCATGAAACCCTTTGCCGCGGCTTCAAAAGCTCCCGCTGCAATCAGCGCCTCGAAATGATCCTGATGCGCCCGCAATTCGACCCATTCGGTGCTGCCCTCCACCGCCTTGAACAGCACCGGCTCGATCAGCGTGAGCGAGCGCACCGCCTCGGGCGCGGCCACCGCCAGCTCGTCGAGCGCGGCTCGATCGATCCCTCCGGCGACCGACTCGCTTGTTCACCGCCAGCCGCAGCGCCACCGAAGCGCCAAAACTGTGACCGATCAGGTCCACGGGGCGGGTGATGAAACTGGCCGCAATCTGCGTGGCAAGGCGCTGAAAGGCCCCCGCCCCGGCCCCCTCGGCCTGCCACGGCGCCGATTGGCCATGGCCGGGCTGGTCAAAGGCCGTCGCGGTGAGCCGCGCCGCCAGAGGCGCCAGCACCGGCGCCCAGAGGCCCGAGGCGCCAAGCGTGCAGTGAATGGCGAGCGCGGGGCGCGTGCCCTGCCCGAAGAGTTGCGAAAAAACCGCGTGGCCCTGACGAATGTCTTTTGTCATCAGAGGCTTACCAGATGCGCCTCGAGGAAGGACAGCCGGTCTTGCCCCCAAAAGCGCTGATCGGTCTCGCGGACGATGTAGAAGGGCGCACCAAAGACGCCGCGCTCGACCGCCTCGTCCAGATTGCGCTCATAGGACAGCGCACCGGTGAACAGCCCGGTGCTGACAAGGTTGGGCTCAAACCCGGTCGCGGCCAGTTTTTCGCGCAGCACATCGTCCTCGGCGATATTGCGGTCTTCGACCCAGACCGCACGCAAGATCGCCCGGATCAGCGCGCCCACATCGCCCCCGGCCCCTTCCTCTGCGGCCTTTTGCGCCGCGATCACGGCATAGGAGGCCGGCGCCGGATTGGGCGGGTAACCCTTGGGCGACAGGATCATCTCCATACCCAGATGTTGCGCCCAGCGGGTGATTTCCTGCAAGCGGTAGGCGGCGCGGTTCGGGTGGCGCTGGGCCGGCGGCGTGCCCCCGGTGCGGCCATAAAGCGCCAGAAGATCGAGCGGCTTGTAGCGGATGGTGGCCCCATGGCGCGCCGCCATCGCCTCGAGCCGGTCGCCCGCCAGATAGGTGAAGGGGCTGAAAACGGAGAAAAAGTAATCAATATGGGCCATCGGCTGCCTTCCCATGCGCGCAAGGTTTGCGGGCAGGCTAGCCCGGTGCTAAGGCAGGCGCAATCCGGCGAATCCGCTGCCACCTCCTTGTCTGGCCCCGACGAAAGGTAACCCCATGCCCGCAATGACCGAACCCAAGCTGATTTCCGGCAATGCCAACCGCCCCCTGGCGCAGGCCATTGCACGGCGGATGTCGATGCATCGGGGCATGTCGGTGGGGCTGGTGGATGCCCGTGTCGAGCGCTTCAACGATCAGGAGATCTTTGTCGAGGTTTATGAAAACGTCCGCGGCGAAGATATGTATATCATTCAGCCGACCTCGAACCCGGCCAATGACAACCTGATGGAACTGCTCATCATGACCGATGCGCTGAAACGGTCCTCGGCGGACCGGATCACGGCTGTCATTCCCTATTTCGGCTATGCGCGCCAGGACCGCCGCGCCAAGGCCCGCACGCCGATTTCGGCGAAACTGGTGGCAAACCTGCTGACCGAGGCCGGGGTGAACCGCATTCTCACCCTCGATCTGCACGCCACGCAGATTCAGGGCTTTTTCGATATTCCGGTGGACAACCTCTATGCCGCCCCGGTCTTTGCGCTGGATATCCTGCACCATTTCAAGGATCAGCTTGAAAACGTCATGGTGATCTCGCCCGATGTCGGCGGCGTGGCACGCGCCCGCGAGTTGGCCAAGCGCATCGGGGTGCCGCTGGCGATTGTGGACAAGCGCCGCGAAAAGGCGGGCGAAGTGGCCGGCATGACGGTGATCGGCGATGTGAGCGGCAAGAAATGCATCATCGTCGATGACATTTGCGACACGGCGGGCACGCTGGTGAAGGCGGCCGATACGCTGATTGCGGCGGGCGCGACCGAGGTGCACAGCTACATCACCCATGGCGTGCTGTCCGGGCCGGCGGTGGAGCGGGTGACAAATTCGGTGATGAAATCGCTGGTCATCACCGACAGTATCGAGGCCACCGACCAGGTGCGCGGCGCCCATAACATTCGCATCGTGCCCACCGCGCCAATGTTTGCCCAGGCCATTCTCAACACCTGGTCGGGCACCTCGGTGTCATCGCTGTTTGAAACCGACACGCTGGTGCCGATCTACGAAGGGCTTTATTCGCAGGGCTGAGCCCTTGCGCCAAGGCATTGCCACCCTTAGGTTCGGGTCTGATGATCCGGGCCTTTTTCATTTTATGGCTGAGCGCGCTGCCCGCGGCGGCAGAGTGTGTGGTGCTGGTGCACGGGCTTGCGCGCTCGCCCAATTCGCTCTTCGTGCTCGAAAAGGTGCTCACCGCGCGCGGCGCGCAGGTGGTGAACCTTGGCTACCCCTCGACCGAGGAGCCGCTCGAGGCGCTCGCCGCGCGGCTGAGTGCCGGTGTCGAGGCCTGCGGGCCGGGCAAGGTGGATTTCATCACCCATTCGATGGGCGGCATCTTGCTGCGGCTTTGGGCCGCCGAGGGCGAAAACGCCACGCGCATCCACCGTGCGGTGATGCTGGCGCCGCCCAGCGGTGGCTCGGAGATCGTCGATACCTTTGCCGATCAGCGCTGGTTTGGCTGGCTCAATGGCCCCGCCGGGGTGAAGCTTGGAACGGGGGCCGGCGATGCCCCTGCCCGTCTGCCGCCTGCCGAGTTCGAGTTCGAGTTTGCGGTGATTGCGGGGGCCGACAGTCTGAACCCGATCGCCTCATGGGTCATTCCCGGCCCCGACGATGGCAAGGTTTCGGTCGAGCATGCCAAGGCCGAGGGGATGGCCGATTTTCTGGTGCTGCCAGTCACCCACACATGGATGATGGATGACCCAAGGGTGATTTGGGAAAGCCTCACCTTCCTGCAAAGCGGCACCTTTGGCCCGGTGCCGCGCTGGGGCGAGGCGGTAAAGCTCTTGGCAAAACCCTAGCCCAGATGGGCGAGGAAGGCGTCAATCTCCTCGGCGGTGGTGGCCCAGCTTGTCACCATTCGCGCGGCGAGCGGCTCGGCGAGCGGCCCTTCCAGCGACTGATCGAAGGGCCAGAGGTAATAGGCCGCTCCCGCCGCGTGAAGCGCACGATGCGCGGCGCGCGGAAAGGCGGCAAAGACCTCATTCGCCTCGGTCGGATGCAACAGCGACGCCCCCGGCAAAGCCTTGATCTCGGAAGAAAGTCTTGCCGCCATCCGGTTGGCGTGGCGGGCCATGCGCAGCCACAGATCGCCCTCCAGATAGGCCGCCATCTGCGCCGCAAGGAAGCGGTGCTTGGAAACCAGATGCCCCCCCCGTTTGCGGCGCAACTCGAATTCCCAGGCCGGACGCGGATTGAACAGGATCACCGCCTCCACCCCCATGCAGCCGTTCTTGGTGCCGCCAAAGCTGAGCGCATCGACCCCGGCCTTCCAGGTCAGCTCGGCGGGGGTGCAGCCAAGACCGGCCAGCGCATTGGCAAAACGGGCGCCATCCATATGCAGCGGCAGGCCGAAGGCCCGCGCCACAGCGCTCAGGGCGGCCACCTGATCGGGGGTGTAAACCGCGCCTGCCTCGGTCGCATTGGTCAGCGAGACCATGCCGCGCTGGACATTGTGCACCCCGGCCCTTGCGGTGTGGGCAATCGCCCTGCGCAGGCCGGAAGGCTCCATTTTCGCATCCGCGCCATCGACCAGCACCAGCTTGGCGCCGCCTGTGAAAAACTCGGGTGCGCCGCATTCATCCTCTTCGATATGGGCGTTGCGGTGGCAGAAAATCGCCCCCCAGGGCTGGGTGAGCACGGCGCAGGAAAGCGCATTGGCGGCGGTGCCGGTGGCCACAAGATACACCGCCGCATCCGGCGCCTCGAACAGCGCCCGCAGCTTTTCGGTCACCGCCTGGGTCAGCGCATCGGCCCCGTAAGAGGGTTGATGACCGCTGTTGGCAGCCAGCAGCGCCGCCATGATTTCCGGCGCGACACCCGAGGTGTTATCGGAGGCGAAATTCATCACAGATCCTCGATCACATAATCTTGCCAGTCGTCTTCGGGAATATCGGCCTCTGATACCGTCCAGCCCCGCACCGATTGGCGGGCGGCATGAACGCTCTCCGGGTCGCCCGAAATCAGGTAGTGCCACTCCGGCAGCGGCTCGCCGCGGTAGCGCAGCCGATAGGCGCAGGTCGCGGGCATCCAATAGACCGATTTTTTCAGCGATTTCGGCGTCAGCCGCACGCATTCGGGCACGAATTGATGGCGAATCTCGTAATTCGTGCAACGGCAGGTTTCGCCATCCAGCAACCGGCAGGCGACGCGGGTAAATTCCAATTCGCCGGTGTCGTCATATTCCAGTTTGTTGAGGCAGCATTTGCCGCAGCCGTCGCAGAGCGCCTCCCATTCCTCGGGGGTCAGCTTTGCCAGGGGCAGGGTCCAGAACTGGGGGCGCAGGGTGCTCATCGGGCAAGGGTGACTCAAAGCGGCGGCAAGGGAAAGGGGTCAGGCGGGGGGGCGGGTTCAGGCCAGGCGCATCAAGCCAGAATCGCGCGGGCCTGCGCGCAATCTTCGGCCATCTGTGCCATCAAGGCGTCGAGACTGGCAAATTTCATCTCGGGGCGCAGATATTCGACCAGCGCCACCGAAAGATGGTGGTCATAAAGATCACCGTCGAAATCAAAGAGATAGGTTTCCAGATTGGGGGTGTTTTCGCCAAACATCGGCCGCACGCCCAGGCTTGCCGCGCCCAGATAGAGCCCGGCCTGCAGGCCGCTCAGCACATCGACCTTGACCGCGTAAACCCCCAGGCGCGGCAGGTGCAGGCCGGAAACACTCATGTTTGCCGTGGGATAGCCCAGTTGCCGGCCGCGTTTTTCGCCATGGATCACGGCGCCCTCGATGCGATGCAGATGGCCCAGCATCGCGGCGGCATCTTGCGGACGGCCCTCGGCCAGCGCGCGGCGAATGGCGGTGGAGGACACCTCGACCCCGCCGACATGCAAGAGCGGCGCCACGGTGACGGCAAAGCCGAAGCGGCGCCCCAGCGCCAGCAGTTCCGCCGTGCCCGCCGCCCGGCCACGGCCAAAGCGGAAATCACCGCCCACCGCCACATGCGAAACGCCCAGCCCCCCGGCCAGCACCTCGGCGGCGAAAGTCTCGGCATCCATCGCCGCAAGCGCCGCATCGAAGGGCAGTTCATAAAGCCGCTCGACCCCGAGCTTGGCCAGCCGATGCGCCCGCGCCTCGGCATTCATCAGCCGGAACGGCGGCGCCTCGGGGGCAAAAATCTCGCGCGGGTGGGGCTCGAAGGTGATGATCCCCAAAGGCTCGTGGCCGCGCGCCAGATCGATCACCGACTGGTGGCCCAGATGCACCCCGTCGAAATTGCCCATCGCCACCGAAGCGCCGCGCGCCTCGGGGCCAAGGCCCGTCCAATGGGTGAAAGTCCGCATCGTCCCCGCCTTCCGGCGAGGCCGCCGGTCAGTTGTTCTTGCCGGCGGGCGCCAGAACCTGCGCCTCGCCCTTGATGACAACCGTATCGCCCACGAAGCAGGCGGTTTCAAGGGTGACACGACGGCGCGCCACATCGATGGCCGAAACCGTCACCTCGGCGCGCACCACATCGCCCGGCCGGACCGGCGCCATGAAGCGCAGCGACTGGCCCAGATAGATCGTGCCATGGCCGGGCAACTGCTCGCCGATCACCGCCGAAATCAGCCCCGCCGACAGCATTCCATGCGCAATGCGGCCCTTGAACAGGGTGCCCTGGGCAAAGCCCTCGTCCAGATGGACCGGGTTGTGATCGGTCGAAACCTCGGCGAACATCTCGATGTCGCGGTCGGTGATTTCCTTGCTGATCGCCCGCGTCATGCCGATTTCAAGATCGTCGATGCAGATCGTGCCGCGCGGAATGGGGCTGGTCATGGGGCGCTCCGGGTCGGGGAATGTTGCGCTGCGGCATAGCACGGGGGAAATCCCCGCGCAAGCGCAGCGCAACATATGAACCCGCCGCGACGGATTACCGCAATATAATTGCCCTCACCGCAGCCGCCACCTCAGCGCAGCCGCCCGATGGTGAACTGCGGGTCTTGCTGGCGCGCCCCCAGCCAGGTTGCCAGAAGCTCGGCATCGGGGGCCTCGAGATCGGGGCCGAACTGGTCGGCGGCAAGGCCCGAGGTCACGAAGAGCACATCCATCCCCTCGCCCACGGCGCCGGCCACATCGGTGTTGATACCGTCGCCGATGGCCAGGATGCGGCTGTCATCGCCGCCGCCGATCGCCGCCAGACGGCGCCGCGCCAGGTCGTAGATCGGCGGATGCGGCTTGCCGAAATACATCGTCTTGCCGCCCATGTCCTCATAGAGCGCCGCCAGCGCCCCGGCGCAATAGATCCGCGTCTCGCCCATATCGACGACAATATCGGGATTGGCGCAAAGCATTGGCAGGCCACGGGTTTTTGCCAGCAAAAAGCGCGGACGGTAATCTTCGGGAACCTCGTTCAACTCGTCGAAGGGGCCGGTGCAGATGATCCCTTCGGCAGCGTCGAACGCCACCCGCTCCACCCCCGGCTGGCCCTGCCAGGCGGCGGGAACATCGGTAAAGAAACCCTCGTCCTTTTCCGGGCCAAGGTGCCAGACCTTGCGGCCCACCGCACCGGCAAACATCGCATCCTGCGCCGCATCGCCCGAGGAAACGACCAGATCATAGGCCGCCTGCGGCACGCCCATACGCTCCAGCCCGGCCTGCACATAATGCGACGGCCGGGGCGCATTGGTCAAAAGCACCACCTTGCCGCCCCCGGCCCGAAACGCCGTCAAGGCCGCCACCGCCTCGGCAAAGGGGGCAACGCCATTGTGCAGACATCCCCAGAGGTCGCAAAAAATGGCGTCATAGGGGGCGGAAATATCGGCAAGCGATTGAACGATACGGGTCATGGGAGGGGTCTTTCCTGCTTGGTGCGGCATTGGGGCCACCGCTGGCAGGCTTATGGCATGGGCGTAACGGAATGGCAAAGCCCGGCGGCGCAAAACATCGCCCGCGCCGGCCTGCCCTGCCCGCTGCGGACGCGCCCGCCGCTTGCCCCCCTGCCCCAAGCTGCTGTATCGGTATGGCGCAAGACCACAAAAGAAAGTGAGCAGCCATGGCCGACGATCTTCTTTCTTCGACCGGAGCCGAGACCTATGACGCCTCCTCGATCGAGGTGCTCGAAGGGCTGGAACCGGTGCGCAAGCGTCCGGGCATGTATATCGGCGGCACCGACGAACGGGCGCTGCATCACATGGTGGCGGAAATCCTCGACAATGCGATGGACGAGGCGGTGGCCGGCCACGCCAGCCGCATCGAGGTGACGGTGAATGCCGATGGTTCGGTTTCGGTCTTTGACAACGGCCGCGGCATTCCGGTGGATCCGCACCCGAAATTTCCCGGCAAATCGGCGCTCGAGGTGATTTTCTGCACCCTGCACGCGGGCGGCAAGTTTTCCAACAAGGCCTATTCCACCTCGGGCGGGCTGAATGGCGTGGGGTCTTCGGTGGTCAATGCGCTCTCTGACAGTCTGGTGGTGCAGGTGGCGCGGGGGCGCGAGCTGTTCGAGCAGCGGTTTTCTCGCGGGGTGCCGCTAGGACCGCTGGCGCGGCTGGGCGCGGCGCCGAACCGGCGTGGCACCACCGTCACCTTTCACCCCGACCCCGAGATTTTCGGCTCGCTCAGCCTGCGCCCGGCGCGGCTGTTCAAGATGGCGCGGTCAAAGGCCTATCTGTTTTCCGGCGTGGAAATCCGCTGGAAAACCGAACTGGCCGATGGCGACACGCCGAGCGAGGCCAGTTTTCACTTTCCCAACGGGCTGGCCGATTATCTTGGCGAAAACCTCACCGGCGCAGCGACCTATGCCGAGCGCCCCTTTGCCGGGCGGGTGAGCTTTGAGGAAAAATTCGGCATTCCCGGCTCGGTCGAATGGGCGATCAACTGGACCCCGGCCCGCGACG
>CAZPWV010000092.1:0-1381 GCA_964590825.1 uncultured Rhodobacter sp.
GAGAGCGCAAAGCCCGCCCCCACCAGCACCGCGCCCAGCCAGCCCGCCACCGTGCCCGACCAGGTTTTCTTCGGCGAAACGCGGGGCCAGAACTTTGGCCCGCCCAGGCTGCGACCGGCAAAATACCCCGCCACATCCGAAACCACCACGACCGAGACGATCCACAAGATCACCCCCGCCCCGGCGCCCATGCGCAGCGCCACCAGCCCGTATCCGGCCAGCATCACCGCCAGCGCATAGGCCCCGAAAACCAGAGGCGCCCGGCGCAGCAGCACCGGCCCCACCAGCGCCGGCAGCGCCAGCAGCGGCAAGGCCAGCGGCTGACGGCTCAGCACCACCAGCGCCAGAACCGCCGCCGCCAACAGCCCCAGCGCCACCGGCCCCACCGCCAGCGGCCGTGCCCCGGAGTCCGCCCCCGGACCTGATCCCGCCCGGATCATCGCCGCCAGTTCCCAGACCATCAGCCCGGTCACCACGATCGCCAGCAGGGCAAACACCCGCCCGCCCCACCAGATCGAAAACGCCCCGACCGCCAGCATCGCCAGCCCCGAGGCCAGCCGTGGCCGCAGATCGGCCCAATTCGCCCCGCTCATCCGCGCACCCCGCCAAAACGCCGCTCGCGGCTGCCGAACCCGGCCAGGATCTGCGCCAGAACCTGCGGCGTGAAATCGGGCCAGAGCGTGGCGGTGAATTCGTATTCGGCATAGGCCGCCTGCCAGGGCAGGAAATTCGAGGTCCGCGTCTCGCCCGAGGTGCGGATCACCAGATCGGGGTCGGGCAGGCCGGCGGTATCAAGCTGCGCGCCAAAAGCCGCCTCGTCGATTTCATCGGCGCGCAGCCGGCCCTCGGCCACCGCCTGCGCCAGCCGCGCGGCCGCCCGCGCAATCTCGTTGCGGCCGCCGTAATTGATCGCCACCGTCAGGTTGAGCCGGCTGTTCAGCGCCGTGCGCGCCTCGATGCCCGCCATCAGCGCCTGCAATTTTGCATCCAGCCGCCCGCGCTCGCCGATGAACCGCATCCGCACCCCCTCGGCCGAAAGCGCATCCGCCTCGCGCTCGATGTAACGGGCGAAAATTCCCATCAAACCAAGCACTTCTTCGGTCGAACGCTTCCAGTTTTCGGTCGAGAACGCATAAACGGTCAGCCAGCGCACCCCCATGTCGGGGCAGGCGCGGACGATCTCTTTCACCCGTTCGGCGCCCTTGCGATGCCCGACAAGGCGCGGCCAACCACGATCTTTTGCCCAACGCCCGTTGCCATCCATGATGACAGCCACATGGGCGACGCCGTAATCGGCAACACCACCGAGCGGATCGGGGGCAGCAAGGGGCTCGGCCTCGGCCATGGTCTGCCTTTCCGCACGGCTCAGACGTGCATGATC
>CAZPWV010000092.1:1391-8137 GCA_964590825.1 uncultured Rhodobacter sp.
TTTCCGGCCCGCCCTCGTCACAACACCGCACACCGCCCCCGCCGGGCGGCGTCAGACCTGCATGATTTCGGCTTGCTTGGCCTCAAGCGCCTTGTCGACCGCGGCGATCGCCTTGTCGGTCAGCTCCTGCACCTCGTCATGCCACATCTTCTGGTCGTCCTCGGACATGCCGGCGGCCTTGGCCTTCTTGATCTGGTCCATGCCGTCGCGGCGCACGTTGCGAATGGCGACGCGGGCGTGTTCGGCGTAATGCGAGGCCACCTTGGTCAGTTCGCGGCGGCGCTCCTCGTTCAGCTCGGGGATCGGCAGCATGATGATCGGCCCGTTGGTCTGCGGGTTGATCCCCAGACCGGAATCGCGGATCGCCTTTTCCACCTTGGCAATCATGCCCTTGTCCCAGACGTTCACCGTCACCATGCGCGGCTCGGGCACGTTGATCGTGCCGACCTGGTTGATCGGCACCAGCGAGCCATAGGAATCGACCATGATCGGCTCGACCATCGAGGCCGAGGCGCGCCCCGTGCGCAGGGTGCCGAATTCATGCTTGAGCGCGGCCATCGCGCCATCCATGCGCCGTTCCAGATCGTCGGTGTCAATCTCGATATCGTCGGACATCTGTCCCCCCGGTCTTGCTGTCGTTGGTCGAACCCGGCAAAGGCTCGTCAGGTTTCACTTCTCTTTAGCCGCAGGTGGCGGGCTTGGGTAGGGCTTTCGGGCGCGCAACCGCCGCGCCCCCGGCGTAAATCCGCCCCAAAAGCCGCACCGCCCCCGTCGGCAGGGCCTAGCCGGTGACCCGCGTATAGGTGCCCTGCCCGGCCAGAATGGTGCGGAACCCGCCCGGCTCGTCGAGCGAAAACACGATGATCGGCAGGTTGTTGTCACGCGCCAGAGCAATCGCCGAGGCATCCATCACGCCCAGGTTCTTTTGCAGCACCTCGTCATAGCTGACCGTGTCATAGCGCTTGGCATCGGCAAATTTCTTCGGGTCCTTGTCATAGACACCATCGACCTTGGTGCCCTTGAAGATCGCCTCGCAGCTCATCTCGTTGGCGCGCAGCGTGGCGGCGGTGTCGGTGGTGAAATAGGGGTTGCCGGTGCCGGCGGCAAAGATGCACACGCGCTTCTTTTCCAGATGGCGCACCGCGCGGCGGCGGATATAGGGCTCGCAGACCTGATCCATCGGGATCGCGCTGATCACGCGCGTGTGGATGCCAAGCGCCTCGAGCTGCGCCTGCATTCCCAGCGCGTTCATCACCGTGGCCAACATGCCCATGTAATCGGCGGTGGTGCGCTCCATGCCCTGCGCCGAGCCGGCCAGCCCGCGGAAAATATTGCCGCCGCCGATCACCATGCAGATTTCCACCCCCATGTCGTGAACCGATTTCACCTCGCGGGCAATCCGCGCCACGGTGGGCGGATGCAGCCCATAGCCCTGATCGCCCATCAGCGCCTCGCCCGAAATCTTCAGAAGCACGCGTTTGTATTTCACGGTCGGCTCGGCTTCTGCGCGCATCGCGGCACTCCATCGGTTGTCGGGTTGGTTGGGTCGATCGGGTCTGGCTTGTATCCGGGGCGCAAAATGTCGCAAATGACGCGCAGGTTCAACCCGCCGCGCGCATTCGCCGGAGCCAGATGTGATCGACCTCGACCAATTGCCCGCCGACCGGCCACTGCTGATCGCCGGCCCCACCGCCAGCGGAAAATCGGGGCTGGCGCTCGAGATCGCACGGCGCAGGGGTGGCGTGGTGGTCAATGCCGATGCGCTTCAGGTCTGGTCATGCTGGCGGGTGCTTTCGGCCCGGCCCGGCCCGGCCGAGACCGCACAGGCACCCCATGCGCTTTATGGCCATCTTGAACCGGGCGCAGACTACTCGGTCGGCCATTGGCTGCGCGAGTTGGCCCCGATCTTGCAGGCCTATCGGCAGGGCGGCGGGCCGCGCCCGATCATCATCGGCGGCACCGGGCTTTATTTCACCGCGCTCACCGAGGGGCTGGCCGAGATACCTGCCACCCCGGCCGCGATCCGCGCCGAGGCCGATGCGCGCCGCGAAGCCGAAGGCCACGGCGGCATGGCGACCGAACTCGACCCGGCCACCGCGACCCGTGTCGATCTGGCCAATCCGATGCGGGTGCAGCGCGCCTGGGAGGTGATGCGGGCCAGCGGGCGCGGCCTTGCCGCCTGGCAAGACGACACCCCGCCGCCGCTGCTGCCAATTGCGGACTGCCACGCCCTGCTGATCGAGGCCGACCGCGACTGGCTGGCAGCGCGGATCGACCGGCGGTTTGATGCGATGCTGGCCGGCGGCGCGCTGGAGGAGGTCCGCGCCCTGCTGCCGCATTGGGATTCGGCGGCGCTCTGGGCGCGGGCGATCGGGGCGCCGGAACTGGTGGCCCATCTGCGCGGAACCATGCCGCTGGCGCAGGCGCGGGCCGAGGCGCAGGCCGCCTCGCGCCAATATGCCAAGCGGCAGCGCACATGGTTTCGTAGCCGGATGCCGCATTGGCACAAGATCATGCGGTTCTGAGCCAGGCCCGCGGGGCCCTGGGCGAGATTCCGCACGAATGAAAAATCTCGTTGGTTTCAAAGGGCTTCTGGCCTATTGTTCAGAAAATTCCGCTGCCCTGGACTGCCATCCCGTGAAGCTCTTCAGCACCCCCCCGCTTTCGCAATTCGCGAAGCAATCGCCACGCCCCGCCGTTGCCGCCCCGGCGGCGCGGCGCCCGGCGGCGCTCTTGCCCGAGGCGCCAGCCGCGCCGCGGGTCTTGCCGATTGCACGGATGGCCCAGGGCGGGCGCTGGCGGGTCGAGGCGATGCGGGCCCTTTCCGAGCCCTGCCTGCTCTGGTTCACCCGCGGTCAAGGCCGCATCACACTGGGCGGCACCACCCGTGGCTATGGCCCGCACAATGCCGTGTTCATCCCGGCCGGGGTCATGCATGGTTTCGAAATTGGCCCACAAACCAATGGGTTCGCGGTTTTCTTCGGGCGCGGATCGGATGTGACCCTGCCCCATGCCGCGCAGCATCTGCGGATCCGCGAGACTACGCCACAGGGCGAAATTTCGGCACTGATCGATTCGGTTCAGCGCGAACTGGACAGCAACCGGGCGGGGGCCGAACGCGCCGCACGCCACTACCTTGGCCTGCTTGGCGTGACGCTGGAGCGGCAAACTGTCGCGCAGGGCAGCGAGCCGAAACCGACCGATCCGGGCCACAAGCTGGTGGCGCGGTATGCCGCACTGCTGGAGCGCGAATTCCGTTCCGGGCATGGGGTCGCCGATTACGCCGCGCAGCTTGGGGTCAGCGCCACCCATCTGACCCGTTCGTGCCGGGCCAGTTGCGGGCGTGCAGCGCTTGATCTGTTGCAAGATCGCCGCCTCTACGAAGCGCGGCGGCTGCTGAGCGAGACGCGCGTGGCGGTCAAGGATATTGCCGAGACCCTGGGCTATGCCAGCCCCGGATATTTTGCCCGGGCCTTTCAGCTCAAGACCGGCAAGACCCCATCGGCCTTTCGGCGTGGCGCCTGAGCGACTTTTCCTTGCCAGAGGCCCGCGCTTCGCTATGACAGCCTGAGGCCGTGCTTGCAGGGGAGATGTCATGGAAAAGGCAATCGAAAAAGTGCTGTTCAACAGCCGGTGGCTGATGGCGCCGATGTATCTGGGCCTGGTCGCCACGCTGGCGATTCTGCTTTGGGCCTTCCTGATGGAACTGGTGCTTTTTGCCCTGTCGGTGCCCGGCCTCGATGTCGATGGCGCGGTGATGGGGGCCTTGGCGCTGATCGATCTCAGCCTGGCGGCAAATCTGCTGCTGATCGTGATCTTTTCGGGCTATGAAAATTTCGTCTCGCGGATGGATACCGGCGACCATGTCGATCGCCCCGATTGGCAGGGCGAGGTGGATTTTTCCACCCTGAAGCTGAAACTTGTGGCCTCGATCGTGGCGATTTCGGGGATCCACCTGCTCAAGGTCTTTATGGATATCGAGAAATATGCCCCCGAAAAGATCACCTGGATGGTGGTGATCCACCTCGTTTTCGTGATTTCCGGCGTATTGCTGGCGGCGATGGACTGGATCTCCAACCATGCAAAAACCATGAAGAAAAACGCGAAAGCGGCGGAATACGGGCGCTGAAATCGCAGCGGCAGCGCCCGGCCCCCCAAACCGGGGGCCTGCCCCCGGTGCGGATCGGTTGGGGCGGGTTTGCGATGTTGGTCACTACAGCGGCAAGACCCGCGTGTTCCAGACCGGTTGCGGCGCCTGTGCCGGTTTGGGCACCAGTGTTTCGGCTGGCCCGGCGGCTTGGCTGGACCGGCGGCTTGGCTGGACCGGCGGCTTGGCTGGCCCGGCGGCTTGGTGCTGTGGGCTGGCGGCATGATTGGCGCTGCGGCTTGGCGGGCTGGATGTTGGCAGGCTTGATGGCTTGATGGCTTGATAGGCCCGGTGGCGTGGGCGACCCGCAACTTGATAGATTCGGTGGCCCGGCAGGATTGGCGGTTTGGCAGGCTTGATGGCCTGGCGGGAGCCATGACCTGCCAGGAGCGGTGCTTGGCGGGAGCGGCGCCTGGCGGGAGTAGCGGCTTGGCGTGGCGCAGCCGCCACGGCTTCGGCGCAGGCGGCAATCCGGGCAGCCTCCGAGCCGGCCGGGCGCTCGGTTCGCAGGCCGCTTCCCTTGGCGGCCTATTCTGCGGCCACAACCTGCCCAGGATCGCCCTTTGCTTCTTCGAAATCGTGCCAATCCACCGCATCGGCGCCGGAGGCGGTCGTCGCGGGCCTCTCGTTATCAAGGATGAAACGTTGCACCGTGCGGATCAGCGCGCCGCCTTCGGCCGCCAGCATCCGCCCCGAGGCCGCCGATTGGTCCGAGATTTCGGCGGTGTGCTGTGTGGACTGGTCAAGCTGGCTCACCACGCCATTGATCTCGGCAATGCCGCTGGCCTGCTCGCCTGCCGAAGCGGCAATCTCGCCCATCCGGTCGTAGATGTCGCGCACCGAGGCAACGATCTGGCCGAGCGCCTCGCCGGTCTGCCCCACCAGCCGCACCCCGCCCTGAACCTGCGTCGTCGAGGTCGAAATCAGGCCGGAGATTTCCCGCGCCGCCTCGGAGGAACGCTGCGCCAGAGCGCGCACTTCGGAGGCCACGACGGCAAAGCCACGCCCCGCCTCGCCCGCACGCGCCGCCTCGACCCCGGCATTCAGCGCCAGAAGATTGGTCTGGAAGGCGATGTCGTCGATCACCCCGGTGATGCGCGAAATCGCCTGCGACGAGGTTTCGATCTGCGCCATCGCCCCCACCGCCTGCTGCACCACGGCCACGCCGTTTTCGGCATTGCCTCTGGCAATCGCTGCCATGTCGCGCGCCGCCGCCGCCCCTTCGGCCGCCGAGGAGACCGAGGCGGTCAATTCGTTCAGAGCGGCTGCGGTTTCTTCCAGCGCCGCGGCATTGCGTTCGGTGCTCTGGGCCAGTCGCGTGCTGGCCTGCGCCAGCCGTCCGGCCTCGTCATCGACCTTTTCGGCACTGTCGCCGATCTGGCGCAGCGCCGCTGACAGCTGTGCCAGCGCCGTGTTGAAATGGCTGCGCAGACGGTCGTATTCGCCCGGCAGAGGCTCGCGCAGCAGGCAAGACAGATCCCCCTGCGCCAGGGATTCCAGCCCCGCCGCCAGTTGCGACACCACCCGTTCCTGTTCCGCCAGTTGCGCACGGGCCTGTGCGGCACGACGTTCTGCCGCGGCATGTTCATCGGCCTCGATACGGCGTTGCTGCGCTGCCGCGGCCGCATCGGCATGGGCCTGCGTCGTCCGCGCCGCCTCGGCGGCTTCGAGCCGTGCCGCCTCGGCCTTGCGTGCCGCCTCTTCCTCGTCGCGCAGCGCCTGGCTCATCCTTGCGCTCTCGGCGATGTTGTGGCGGAACACTTCGAGCGCGCGGGCCATGTCGCCAATTTCGTCGCGCCGGCTTGCCCCCTCGACCACGACATCGCTTTGCCCCCCGGCCAGCGCCCTGGTGCTGGCCGCAAGGCGCGAGACGCTCTGCACGATCCGGCGCCCGAAGCCCCAGGCCACAGCGGCGGCGATCAGCAGCGACACCAGCACCGTGGCCCCCATCAGCTTGAGTTCCATCGCCAGCATATGCGCGGCCAGATCATTTGGTGCCGCCACGGTATAGATTCCGGCAATCTGCCCCGCAAAATCCTTGACCGCGATCGCCCGGCCAACATGTTTGATACCGTCGAATTCATGCGCGATATCGGCGCTGCCGGTTTCCATCACCTGCGCAATCAGCGCCGCCGACAGCATCGGCGGCTCGCCCGTGGTATCGGCCTTGCGCTCGATCCCGGCCCCTTCGGCGCCCATCTTTGCCGCCACTTCGGCGCTGGGAACCGCATAGAATTCATAGACATTGCCGGTGCTCATCGACATTTCGGCAAGGAATTTCGCATCCATGTCAAAGCCGACCTCGACGGTACCGACATGTTTGCCCTGCCAGCTGATCGCGGCAATGCCCCGTGCGCCCACACCATAGAGCCCGCGTTCAAGCCCCTTGACCGAGGTCATCTTGCTGTTGGCATCCACCACGGTCTGGCGAAAGGCGCTCAGATCGTCGCCGCGCTTGTCAAGCTGGTGCAGCCGGATCAGCGAGGTTGCAGGCGGGACATGGAATTGCAGCTGTTTGAGCCCGGTCTGCGCCTTGAGTGCGGCAAAGCTGTCGGTCAGCATGGCCTCGAGCGCTTCATCGTCATGCGCATCCACATAG
>CAZPWV010000093.1:0-575 GCA_964590825.1 uncultured Rhodobacter sp.
AGACCGCCGCCGATTACGGCGTCGATGTCGCGCCGCGGTTGAGCGTGGTGAAAACCAGCGAACCCGCCGGTCGCAGCGCCGGGATCAAGGTGGGCTCGGTGGACGAACTGATCGGCAAACTCAAAGACGCGGGGGTGATCTGATGACCGTTCTTCTGCTTGCTGACGTGAATGGCGGCCAGTTGGCCACCGATTCCGTGGCCAAGACCCTCGCGGCGGTGAAGCCCCTGGGTGAGGTGCATGTGCTGGTGGCCGGTGCCGGTGGCGAGGGGGCTGCCGCCGAGGCGGCCCGGCTTGATGGCGTGGCGAAGGTTCTTTTCGCCGACAGCCACGATTATTGCCACGGCATGGCCGAAGCCACCGCCGCGCTGATGGTCGGGCTGGCGGGGGGCTACACCCATATCGCCGCCGCCTCGACCGCCGCCGCCAAGAACGTGCTGCCCCGCGTGGCGGCACTGCTGGACGTGATGGTGCTGAGCGATGTGACTGCGGTGATCGATGCCGACACCTTCGAGCGGCCCATCTATGCCGGCAACGCCATCCAGACGGTGAAATCGGCTGACAAGGTCAAGGTCT
>CAZPWV010000093.1:585-7823 GCA_964590825.1 uncultured Rhodobacter sp.
GTCGAAAAGGTTTCGGGCGCGACCGAGACCGGGCTCTCGACCTGGGTCGAAGACAAGGTGGCGGCTTCGGACCGGCCCGAACTGACCTCGGCCAAGGTCGTGGTTTCCGGCGGCCGGGGCGTTGGCTCGGAAGCCGATTTTGCGCTGATCGAGGGTCTGGCCGACAAGCTGGGGGCTGCCGTGGGTGCCAGCCGCGCCGCCGTCGATTCGGGCTTTGCCCCGAACGACTGGCAGGTGGGCCAGACCGGCAAGGTCGTCGCCCCCGAGCTTTATGTGGCGGTCGGCATCTCGGGTGCGATCCAGCACCTTGCCGGGATGAAGGACAGCAAGGTGATCGTTGCCATCAACAAGGATGAAGAGGCGCCGATCTTCCAGGTGGCCGACTATGGTCTTGTGGCCGATCTTTTCACCGCCGTTCCGGAGCTGACCTCCAAGCTGTGAGCGGTTGCGCAAAACCGATGGAAAAGCCCCGCCACTGGCGGGGCTTTTGCTTTGGCCCGGTCCTTGTTTTCTGTTGCCGCGGTCCGGCGGGCGCTCAGATCAGCCGCGCCACCACCGGGGCAAGCGCCTCGGCCACTTCCTGATGCACCAGCGGCCCCGGCATGGTCTGGGCTGCGGGCTCTTCCAGCGGCGGGAAATGCATTCCCACCGTGCCCGAGGACCGCGCCATCACCGAGGGTTCGACCTTGACCAGCGCCTTGGCCAGCGGGGTAATCTCGTCGATCATCTCGGTGGTGAGCAACAGCGGCTCGACGCCCAGCGGGTCGTGCTGCAGCGGCGGATGATAATTGCTCAGCCACAGCAAGACCGTGGGGCCGGTGAATTTTTCCAGCAGGCCCTTCATCCGGGCCACCCAGGCCTGGCGCAACTCGGCCACCAGCGACTCGTAACGCTCGGGCGCATAGGATTGCAGCGTTCGCAGCATATGCCGGGTAAAGTTGAACTCGGTGAAATCGACATCGTCGAACACCGCCCGCATCAGGTTCGACGCCCGCAGGAACCGGTCATTGCGCCGCGGATGCACGGCGTAGAACCGGTTCGACATGTTCGGCGCGCCAAGAAGCTGCACAATCGACAGCCGCGCCGCCCGCGATGCATCGCCCACCTGCGGTTCGTTGGCAAAAACGTCGATGCCGGCATTGAGATAGCCGAAATTCACCACCGGCAAGCCCAGACGATCTTCCAGCAGGTTCGGCCAGGGTTCGGCGATGAACTTGCCGTAAGTTTCGCTTCCGCCCATGGCTGCCACGAACGGGCGGGTCAGATCCCGCCTTGGCCCGCGAAAAAGCAGCTTCGATTTGCCATATCGACATGGAAAATAGTCAAGGGCACCACTGCCCGAATACTCGAAGGCCATTATCCCACCTATATTTCGACTCACCCAAGGGCAATTTGCGCCGAAAGCCTTGCCAAAGAACTAAAGAGAAAATTGACACAATCCGGGATAGACCTTGCCGTGCTGCACTGCGGCGAATAAGCTTCGGACCAGCCAAGGAAAGGGTTGAACATGTCGATCGAAACAGTGGGGATTGTCGGCGCGGGGCAGATGGGCAACGGCATCGCCCATGTCTTTGCCCTTGCAGGATATGATGTCGTGCTGAACGATATTGCCCAGGACAGCCTCGACAAGGCGATGGCCACGATCACCCGCAACCTGGACCGTCAGGTCAGCCGTGGCAAGGTTGCCGCCGATCTGCGCGATGCCGCCCTTGCGCGCATTCGCACCACGATGACAATCACCGAACTGGGGCAGACCGATCTGATTATCGAAGCCGCGACCGAGCGCGAAACGGTCAAGCAGGCGATCTTCGACAGTCTCTTGCCGCATCTGAAGCCGACGACGATCCTGGCCTCGAATACCTCGTCGATCTCGATCACCCGGCTGGCCTCGCGCACCGACCGGCCCGAAAAATTCATCGGGATGCATTTCATGAACCCGGTGCCGGTGATGCAGCTGGTCGAGCTGATCCGCGGCATCGCAACCGATGACGTCACCTATCAGACCCTGTTGGGGGTGATCGAGACACTCGGCAAGACCCCGGCCTCGGCCGAAGATTTCCCGGCCTTCATCGTCAATCGCATCCTGATTCCGATGATTAACGAGGCGGTCTATACGCTTTACGAGGGTGTCGGCAACGTGCGCTCGATCGATATGGCGCTGAAGCTTGGGGCCAATCACCCGATGGGGCCGCTGGAACTGGCCGATTTCATTGGCCTCGATACCTGTCTGGCGATCATGAACGTGCTTTATGACGGGCTGGCCGATACCAAATACCGGCCCTGTCCGTTGTTGACGAAATATGTCGAAGCGGGCTGGCTGGGCCGCAAGACCGGGCGGGGCTTTTACGATTATCGGGGGGAAGCGCCGGTTCCAACGCGCTGAGCGGCGCAAAGGCGGAGCGGGGCGCTGCCCCGCACCCCGAGGTATTTCGGGCAAGATGAAACCGGCTCGGCTGTCTTGCCGCCTCAGCAGCGCAGGTTGAGCGTTTCGGCGCGCAGATCGGCCAGGAACTTGCGGGGGTTCCTGACCGGTTCGGCGATCTCCTCGGCGGTTTTCGCCACGCCGATCACCGGGCTTTGCGGCTTGTTCAGCGCGCGGCGGATTTCGTGCAGCAGCAGGCCTTGCCGAAGCGTCGCGCTGAGCTTGTTGGCGATGTAGTAGAGCCGCGAGTTCTTGCCGGGGAAATAGATCGGCAGCACCGCCGCCCCCGAGCGCGCCAGCATCTTGGCGGTGAACGGGTTCCATTCGCCCTCGATGGCGGGGCCGAAGAAGGTTTTGGAATGCGCCACCGCGCCGGCCGGAAACAGCACGATCACCCCGCCCGCCTTGAGCTGGGCCATGCATTCGGCCCGCATCCGCAGGCTTTCTTCCTGCGCATTGGGTTCATGCGGAAACGGGACCGGCAGCATGAACTGCGCAATCTCGGGCACGCCGGTCAGCAGCGAGCGGGTGAGAATCTTGTAATCGGTGCGCACCCGACCGATCAGATCGGCGAGAACCATGCCATCGACCAGCCCATGGGGATGGTTGGCCACCACGACAAGCGGGCCGGAGCGGGGAATGCGGGCGATCTGTTCGGCGGGGGTGGTGACGCGGATCCCCATCATCGCGAGCGCCTGCGGCCAGAACGCCTGGCCAAAGGGGGCGCCCTGCCGCTCGAACCGGCGGATCAGGTGCAGCAACTGCCATTTTGCCGTCAGCCATTCGATGGCGCGGATGGAATTGGCTTTCCAGGGGTTGGAAAAGGTCCCCGCATAGGAAAGCCGCCCCTTGTCATAGGCCTTGGGGGCGACGGGCGCGGGGACGGGGGGTTTCTCGGTCACGATGAACCTTTCTGGGATCCTTTCCGGGAACCTCTTGGGCGGCGGTTCAATTGTCTTCGCCGAAACGGTTGGCCACCAAGGCCGCCAGCGCCTCGGCCAGGGCTTCGGCTTCGGTGCCGCTGGTGGTCACATCGATCGTGGTTCCCCGCGCCGCTGCCAGCATCAGCAGGCCCATGATCGAATCGCCTGAAACCCGCATTCCATCGCGCGCAACTTCGGCACGGGCGTCATGCGCCTCGACCACCTCGACGAACCGGGCCGAGGCCCGCGCATGCAGGCCTTTCTCGTTGATGATCTTCAGAACTCTTGTGGTCGTCACTTGCCCGAGGCTCCGCCCGTCGAATAGCTGTTGATGTATTTGCGGCCGGCATCCAGCGCCGCCTCGACCGCGGCATGAACGCCAAGGCTGCGCGATTTTGCCAGCTTTATCAGCAGCGGCAGATTGGCCCCATAGATGATCTCGCGGCCGCCGCTGTCGCAGGCCATCAGGCTCAGGTTCGAGGGCGAGCCGCCAAACATGTCGGTCACCACCACCACACCGCTGCCGCTATCGACCGCATCGGCGGCGGCGCGGATCTCGGCCTGTTTCGCGCCACGGTCATGATCGTCCTCGATGGTGATGGCGCGGATGCCCTCTTGCGGGCCAACGACATGCTCGACCGCCGCGAGATATTCCCGCGCCAATCCGCCATGTGCCACGATCACGATGCCGATCACGCGCCGCCTGCCTCTTTCGCCACGGGCTGCGCCTGCGCCCGCCGTTCCAGTTCCCTGTGCCGTTTAGACACTTGCCACCCCGCCTCTGCAAGGGCCTTGGCCACAATTTCCGTTACGGCAACCGAGCGGTGTTGCCCGCCGGTGCAGCCAAAGCCCACGGCCAGATGGGCCTTGCCTTCCTCGACATGTGCCGGAAGGAGAAACAGCAGAAGATCACACACTTTTTGCACGAATTCATCGTGCCGGGGGTCGCCCTGCACATGCGCCGCCACCGCCGAATCGAGCCCGGTCAGCGGGCGCAGCGCCTCGATCCAATGCGGGTTCGACAGGAACCGGCAGTCGAACATCATGTCGAGGCCGCGCGGCACGCCGCGCTTGTAGCTGAAACTGTGCACCGAAACCGCGAGCCGGGCGGTTCGGCCCACGTCGAACCAGCGGCCCAGCTCGGCGCGCAGGTCATGCGGGCTCATGCCGGTGGTGTCGATCAGCACATCGGCCCGCACCCGGATCGGCACCAGCAGGTCGATTTCCTGGGTGATGCCGGAAACCGGGCCGGCCTCGGGCGCAAGCGGGTGGCGGCGGCGGGTTTCGGAATAGCGGCGCACCAGCGCCTCGGGGCTGGAATCGAGATAGAGCACCTCCAGCCGCAAGCCCGGTGCGCGGGTCAGCCGGTCGATGAGTTCGATCAGCGCCGCGGCGGAAAAATCGCGGTTGCGCACGTCGATGCCCAGCGCAAGGGGGCGGGCCAGCGGCCCGTCGATCAGCCGTGGCACGAGGCTCAGCGGAAGGTTGTTGATGGCTTCATAGCCGAGATCTTCGAGGGCGGCGATGGCGGTGGTGCGGCCAGCCCCCGACGGGCCGGTGACCAGCACCAGCCGGTTTGCCGCCTCCGCCGCGCGTGCAGCCGCCTCGGTCACGCCTCTCTCCCGCCTTTGAGCCATTGCAAGATCACCGCTTCAAGATGACCATGTTGCAGCCGCAGCACAAGGGGAAGGGTGACGCCAAGGAAAGTGATTTCGCGGCGGGGGGGCAGCCGGTCGGTCTCGTCGCGGCCCAGATCAAGCACCAGCACGATCCGCGCCTGCGGCAGCGCGTTGGTGCGAAGGATCCCCGCCCCCCGCGCCTCGATCTGCCCAAAGAGCGTGGCGGGGGCCTTGGCCAAAAGCGCCCCGGCCTCGGCCTGCAGGGCCACCCGGTCGTCGGCCACCAGATCGGCGCCCAGCGCCATCAGCCGCAGCGCAAGGCTCGACTTGCCCGCCCCGGACGGGCCCAGAATGAGCACCCCCCGCTCGGGCCCGAGAGCGGCCGCCGTTGCGTGGATCGTGCCGTTGCCCTGCAAATGCTACACCGGCAGGCCCACGACGAAACGGGCGCCCAGCGGTTCGGAGGTGATGTCGGCATCGGTGGGGCGGATGTTTTCCGCCCAGATCACCCCGCCATGCGCCTCGACGATCTGCTTGGAGATTGCCAGACCAAGGCCGGAATGGTCGCCAAACTGGCCCTCGGGGCGCTGCGAGTAGAACCGCTTGAACACTTTTGTCAGCGCCTGTTCGGGAATGCCGGGGCCGGTATCCTCGACCACCACAAGCACCCGGTTTTCGCGCTTGCGGGCCCAGATCCGCACGGCATCGCCCTCTTCGCAGAAGCTGACGGCATTGGTGATGAGGTTGACGAAGACCTGCGCCAGCCGCCCCTCCAGCCCGGTGATGACGATCGGATCGGGGGGCAGGTCGGTGATGAACTCGACCCCCTTCTGCGCGGCCTGTTCGCCCAGATGCTGGCTCAGGTTGCCGACCATCTTCAGCAGGTCGAACCGCTCTTCCTCTTCCTTCACCAACTCGCTGTCGAGCCGCGAGGCATTGGAAATATCGCTGACCAGACGGTCGAGGCGCTTCACGTCGTGGTCGATGACTTCCAGCAGCCGAAGCCGCTGATCGTCGCGCTTGACGACATGCATCGAGGCCACGGCAGAGCGCAGCGAGGCCAGCGGATTCTTGATTTCATGCGCCACATCGGCGGCAAACTGTTCGTTGGCGTCGATCCGGTCATAAAGCGCGGCGACCATGCCGCGCAACGCCCCCGAAAGCCGCCCGATCTCATCGGGCCTGGCCGTCAGGTCGGGAATGCGCACCCGCCCCGGAGACATCTTGCGGGCATTCTTGTCGCGGCCGATCTCGGCGGCGGCGGCGAGGTCGGAGAGCGGGTTGGCAATCGTCGAGGCCAGCACCAGACTGAGCCCGATCGAGACGATGATCGCGATCACGAACATCTGCAGAACCTGTTCCCGCTCGACCCGCACCAGTTTGTCGATCTCGCCGGCGGCAGAGGTCATTGCCACCACGCCAACCCTGCGGTCGTTTTGATAAAGCCCCGTCGCCACGGAAAAGATGGTGGCCCCGGCCGGGTCGCGGCTGGTCGCCATCACCGTCTTGCCCTCGTCCACCTGCGGCACCAGCGCTTCGGCCATCCGCCGGGTGTCGATGACGGGGGCCGCATCGCGGTTGTGCCGCAGCACCGAGGCGGCCCATTCCCAACCGCGGTTGAGCAGGTCGGTAATCATCGTCGAGCGGGTATCGACGCCCAGCCCGTCCACCCTTGCCCGCGGCGCCGAGCCGACGGCGGCGGAATCCGCCAGCAGGTTTCCGGCGGTGTCGAAGACATAGATCACCGCGCCCGCCGGAAGCTCGATGCCGCGCATCACCTCTTCGACATCGATACCGTCACCGGCGGCAAGGTTCACCGGCGCGGCGGCAGGCATCCGGGCTTCGAACACGTCGGCCACCAGTTCCGCCTCGCTGACGATGGCACTTTCGCGCTGAAACACCAGACTGTCGCGGAACGGGTTGAGATACAGCACCCCCGCCACCATCACCACCATGGCCAGCAGGTTGAAGGTGATGATCTTGCGGGCAAGCGGCGAATGGTTGAGCGAGATCAGCCCGCGTTTTTCACGGCCCTTCGCCAGATCTTCGTCCACCGCGCCCTTTGGCCCGACCCAGTCCTCGCCCAGGACCACATCCGTTTCGGACCTCTTGGGTTTCGCCACGCCCGAACGCCCCGCGCCTATGCGACCTGCAACTGTCATTCTTCGTTGTAACGGTAACCAATGCCGTAAAGCGTTTCGATTGCGCTGAAATCGTCGTCGGCGGTGCGCATCTTCTTGCGCAGCCGCTTGATATGGCTGTCGATGGTGCGGT
>CAZPWV010000094.1:0-7716 GCA_964590825.1 uncultured Rhodobacter sp.
GCACCGAGGGCAAGCGTCCCTATGCCCGCCGCGACGAGGGTGATGCCCCGAAGCGTCCCTACACGCCCCGTGGCGAGGGCACCGAGGGCAAGCGTCCCTATGCCCGCCGCGACGAGGGTGATGCCCCGAAGCGTCCCTACACGCCCCGTGGCGAGGGCACCGAGGGCAAGCGTCCCTATGCCCGCCGCGACGAGGGTGATGCCCCGAAGCGCCCCTACACGCCGCGTGGCGAAGGCGCCGAAGGCAAGCGTCCCTACACCCGCCGCGAAGACGGGGAGAGCAAGCCCCGGTCCTATGGACAGAAAACGCACCGCGACGCGGGCGACGGGGCGAAACGCCCCTACACCCCCCGTGGCGAAGGCGCCGAGGGCAAGCGTCCCTACACGCCGCGTGGCGAAGGCAAACCCGCCGGCTTCAAGAGCGCCGGCTTCAAGAGCCATGGCGCCAAACCCGGCGCGAAACCCCGCGCCGAGGGGTTCAAGAGCCACGCCGGCGGCGCCGCCACCAGCGTCCGGCGCCCGCCGCGTGCGGATGGCAAACCGGGGGGCAAGCCGGGGCCGAAGCGCGGCTGAGCGCCCGCCCAGCCCGGCCGCCACCCCCCGGCGCCCCAACCGCACCCTGGGCAAGCAGGGGGAAATCCGGGCGGATTTTCCCCCTCGGCCCGCAAGCCTCTGGAAGCCGCGCCCCGATGCGCCTAGGTTGAGGGCGCGCCAATCTCGGGCGCAGGCTGAAACGGGGGCCCCATGTCGCGCAAGACCGTGCAATCCATCGCCTTCTGGCTGCTGTTCGCGCTCACCCTTTCGGTGGCGCTGAAAGGCACGGTCTGACATGGCGCAGCGCTTTGGCGGCAAACATTCTCCGGTTCCGCCCACCGGTTCCCGCCCGGCCACGCCGACATCGGCGCAACCGGCGGGTTTTCCCGGCGTCGCCCCCGACCGGCTGCCCGAGGCCGCGCCGCGCCATCCGCGCGAGGGCCGCACCGGCTGGCTGGTGGTGGCGGCGCTGCCCTTTTTGTGGCAGGCTTTTGGCGATGGGCCAATGGCACTGGCGCGCGGGCTTGGCGCCTTTGGCACGCTGGCCGGTGCCGCCTTTCTGCTGCGCGAAGGGCTGCGCGCCGAAGCCGCCTGGACCGCGCGCAAGGTCGCCCGTCGCCCGGCCCTGCCGCGCAAGTCCCTTGCGGCGGTGCTGACCGGGCTCGGGATTGCGCTGGGCGCGCAGGCCCCCGAACTCGGGCTGTTCGGGGCGGCGATTCTGGGCGTGATCGCCACCGCGCTGGTGCTGCTCGCCTTCGGCCCCGACCCGATGCGCGACAAGGGCATGGAGGGCATCGACCCCTATCAGCAAGACCGCGTCGCCAAGGTGGTGGCCGAGGGCGAGCGCCACCTGAGCGCCATGGGCGAGGCCGTGGCGCGGGCCGCCGATGCCCGCCTTGCCGCCCGCGTGGACCGCTTTGCCGCCACCGCACGGGCGCTGTTTCGGGCCGTCGAGGAAAACCCCGGCGATCTGTCCGCAACGCGGCGCTACATGGGCGTCTATTTGCAGGGGGCCCGCGATGCCAGCACGAAATTTGCCGATCTCTGGGCGCAAAACCACGATGCCGGGGCACGGGCCGCCTATGAGGCCCTGCTGGACGATCTGGAAGCCAATTTCACCGCGCGCCATCAGGCCTTGATCGCGGGCGGCCGCGAGGGGCTCGACATCGAGATCGAGGTCTTGCGCGAACGGCTGGCCCGCGAGGGCGTGGCAACGGAGCGGCCGGAATAGCGCCATTGTTTCCCGCCGGGAAACCCGACGTTTTGCAAGCCTCGCGGTTTTTCCCCGGCGGCGCCACAAATTGGCCGCGCTTGGCCGGTTACAAAAGGGCCATTCGGAAAGGCCCGCCATGTTCAAACCGCTCAGCTTCCCCATTCTCTCGACCACCTCCGCCCTGGGGATGGCCGCCCTGATTGCGCTTCACGCCGAGGCGGCCGCCAGCACCGAGGCGCAGACCCTTGCCACGCTGCCGCAGGCGCTGGCGGGCTTCCTGCGCGGCTCGGCGCTGTTCTTTCTGGCGCCGCTCGCGCTGGCGGCGGTGCTGTGGCATCGCACGCTGATCGAACTGGGGGCGGCGGCGCTGGCGCAGATCGAGGCGCGGATGTCGCTTTTGCGCCCGGCCCTGCCCCCGCCCGAGGCGCTGGCCCCCGCCAAGCACCTGCCGCTGACCGACGATCTGGCGGCCACGCTGAAAGCCCGGATGACCGCCGTGCATCGGCAATTGCGCCACCTTGCCCCCGAACTCTTGCCCGCGCTGGCCGAATTTCGTGCCGCGCAAACCCGGCTTCTGGCCGAAAGCAACCGCCGCCCCGATGCGCTGGCCACCGCGCGCGGCCCGCTGGTCGGCGCTTTGGTGCAGGTCGAGAACGCGACTCGAAAACTTTCGGTTGTTCTTGGCAGCGAGGCGAAGGAATATGCGCTGGGCGCCTATGCCGACACGCTGGAAAAGCTGACCGGCGAGACGATGGACTGCCTGATCGGTCTGCGTGCCAAAGCCAGGGGCGTGCCGAGTGAATTGCAATTGGCGGGCGAGACCAGACACGCGTGACGGTCCCGCCCCAACAGGGGGTGAGTATGACCGAAACCGTGCGTGAAAAGGCCGCGCAGGCCTTGGCCGAAATCGAGACCGTGGCCGCGACCGTTCTGGCCGAGCCGGGCGGGGCCGTGGTGGCGCTGACCGAGGCGCCCGAGCCGCTGGCCGCCGAGATTCGCACCCGCATGGCGGAAATCGACCTGACCGACACCGGCTCGATCGTGCATTTCGGCGCGCGGGCGCAAAACGAACTGCAATCGATCAGCCAGGAAATGCTGGCCGATGTGAAAAACAAGGACGTCGGCCCGGCGGGCGACAGCCTGAGCGCCATCGTCACCACCATTCGCGGCTTTTCGGTCAGCGAACTCGATGTGCGGCGTGACCGCAAATGGTGGGAAAAACTGTTGGGCCGCGCCGCGCCCTTTGCGCAATTCCTGGCCCGGTTCGAACAGGTGCAGGGCCAGATCGACCGCATCACCGACGAATTGCTGAACCACGAGCACAAGCTGCTGAAAGACATCAAGTCGCTTGATGTTCTTTATGACAAGACCTTGAATTTCTACGATGAACTGGCGCTTTACATTGCCGCGGGCGAGGCCCGTCTGGCCGAGGTGGACAGCCGCGACATTCCCGCCAAGGAGGCCGAGGTGGCCGCCGCCCCCGAGGCCGATCAGGTGATCCGGGCGCAGGAATTGCGCGATCTGCGCGCCGCCCGCGACGACCTTGAGCGGCGTGTGCATGACCTGCGCCTGACCCGTCAGGTGACAATGCAGAGCCTGCCCTCGATCCGGCTGGTGCAGGAAAACGACAAGAGCCTGGTGACCAAGATCAACTCGACACTGGTCAACACCGTGCCGCTTTGGGAAACGCAACTGGCGCAGGCCGTCACCATCCAGCGCTCGGCCGAGGCCGCCAAGGCGGTGAAACAGGCGGCCGATCTGACCAACGAACTGCTCACCGCCAACGCGAAAAACCTGCGTCAGGCCAATGTGGCGGTGCGCACCGAAATGGAGCGCGGCATTTTCGACATCGAGGCGGTCAAGACGGCCAATGCCGAACTGGTGGCCACGATCGAAGACAGCCTGCGCATCGCCGACGAAGGCAAGCGCAAGCGGCAGGCCGCCGAGGCCGATCTGGTCAAGCTCGAGGGCACGCTGCGCGACACGCTGTCGGCGGCGCGGGCCAGCACGGCGCAGGGCTAGGCGCCGATGCGGGCAAGGCGCAACGGGATGGGGACCGAAGCGGCAGATATCGGCGCTACCGCGCTGCGCCGTGCGGGGCGCCTTTTGGCGGCCACGCTGGCCGGTGCGGCGCTGACGGGCTGCATGGCCCTGCCCTTTGGCACCGATGGGATGCGCCGCTCGCCCCGGCCCCTGCCCGCCCCCGCCGCGCCCGAAACCGTCACCCCGCGCAGCCCCGAAAGCCTTGCCGTGCAGGCCTATTACCGGCAGGTCGAGGAAACGCTCAAGGGCCGGGGCCTGCTGCGTCTGGATGTGGCGCCGCGCGATGCGCCCTTTGCCACGCATCAGTTGATCGACAATTTCATCCATATCGCGCTTTACGATGAATATTCGGCGCTTGGTGGCAGCTATGTCGCCCGGCCCAGTGCCTCGAGGCTGCGCCGCTGGGCCGAGCCGGTGCGGATGGCGGTGGAATTCGGCGCCTCGGTTCCGGCTACCGAACGCGCCGCCGACCGTGCCACGATTTCGGCCTATGCCGGGCAACTGGCCGCGGCCAGCCGCCATCCGGTGCGGATGGTCGAGCGCGACCCCAACTTTGCCGTGCTGGTGGTGAACGAGGACGAGCGCCGCGCGCTGGGGCCGCGGCTGGCCGAACTGGTGCCCGGCATCGACGCCGGCTCGGTGGCGGCCATCACCAATCTTTCGACCTCGACCTTTTGCGTGGTCTTTGCCTTTTCCGAAGGCGCCGCCCCGGCCTATAGCCGCGCGGTGGCGGTGATCCGCGCCGAACACCCCGAACGGCTGCGCCGCTCCTGCATCCACGAGGAACTGGCGCAGGGTATGGGGCTGGCCAACGACTACCCCCGCGCCCGGCCCTCGATCTTCAACGACGACGAGGAATTCGCCCTGCTCACCCGGATGGACGAATTGCTGCTGCAAATGCTTTACGACAAACGCCTGCGCCCCGGCATGATCGAGGCCGAGGCCACCCCCATCCTTCAGATCATCGCCGCCGAGCTGAGCGGCACCAACAGCTAGGAGCACCCCATGGGCATTATCGATTTCCTCACCGGAGAATTCATCGATGTCATCCACTGGGTCGATGACAGCCGCGACACCATGGTCTGGCGGTTCGAACGCGAGGGCCACGCCATCAAATACGGCGCCAAGCTGACCGTCCGCGAGGGGCAGGCCGCCGTTTTCGTGCATGAAGGCCAGATTGCCGATGTGTTTGGCCCCGGTCTTTACATGCTGGAAACCAACAACCTGCCGATCCTCACCACCTTGCAGCATTGGGACCACGGCTTCCGCTCGCCCTTCAAGAGCGAGGTGTATTTCATCAACACGACGCGCTTCACCGACCAGAAATGGGGCACCAAGAACCCGGTGATGACCCGTGATGTCGAGTTTGGCCCGGTGCGGCTGCGGGCCTTTGGCACCTATGTGATGCGGGTCTCCGAGCCGGCCCGGTTCATGGCCGAGATCGTCGGCACCGATGGCGAGTTTACCGCCGACGAGATCAGCTATCAGATCCGCAATGTGATCGTGCAGGAGTTTTCGCGGGTGATTGCCAGCGCCAAGGTTCCGGTGCTGGACATGGCCGCCAACACCGCCGATTTCGGCAAGCTGGTGGCGCGGGCGATCGAGCCTGTGGTCGCGGGATATGGCCTGTCGATACCGGAATTCTACATTGAAAACATCAGCTTGCCAGAGGCGGTCGAGGCGGTTCTGGACAAGCGCACCTCGATGGGCATCGTCGGCGATCTGGGCCGTTACATGCAGTTCAATGCCGCCGAGGGCATGGCGCAGCCGGACGGTGCCGCCGGTGCGGGCCTGGGTGCGGGCATCGGTGCGGGCCTGGGCGCGGCGATGGGCATGGGCATGGCGGGCCAGGTGGCGGGGCCCTGGGGCGCGCCCGCCGCCGGGCCGGCGCAAGCCGGGGCACCACAGTCGGGCGCCGCCATGCCGCCGCCACCGCCGCCGGTGGTGGAAAAGGTCTGGCATCTGGCGGTGGCGGGTCAGGCCACCGGCCCCTATGGGCGCGGCCATCTGGGCCGGATGGTGAGCGATGGCAGCTTTACCCGTGCGACGCTGGTCTGGGCGCCGGGACAGGATGGCTGGAAACCCGCCGACGAGATCGTCGAACTGGCGCAGTTGTTCACCATCGCGCCGCCACCGCCGCCCGCCGTGTGAGCCATGAGCCTGCCAAAGGTCGCGCCGCACCGGGGCGAGCACCATTATCCATGCGAATCCTGCGGCGCCGATCTGCGCTTTGCGCCGGGGCAGGAGCGGCTGGTCTGTGACCATTGCGGCCATGTGCAGGATATTCCCCGCGCCACCGGGCGCGGCGCGGCGCGGCTGCGGGAAATCCCGCTGGAGGCAGGGCTGAAAGCGGTGCTGCCCAGCGCGGACATGGAAGAGCACAAAACGCTCTCATGTCCGAATTGTGGAGCTTCGATTGCGGTTTCGGGGGCAAACCATGCCAGTGAATGTCCGTTTTGTGCCACTCCGGTGGTCAGCGACACGGGCACGCGGCGGCTGATAAAGCCGCAAGGCGTGCTGCCGTTCAAGCTGACCGAGGTGCAGGCCCGCGCGGCGCTGACCGAGTGGCTGGGGCGGCTGTGGTTCGCCCCCTCGGGGCTGGTGCAATATGCCCGCAAGGGGCGGCGCATGACCGGGATCTATGCGCCGTTCTGGACTTTCGATGCCGCCAGCCGCACCGCCTATAGCGGCCAGCGCGGCGATGCCTATTATGAATCCGAACAGGTCCGGGTGCATGTGAACGGGCAGTGGGAAACCCGGACCGAGCAGGTGCGCCGGATCCGCTGGACCCCGGTTTCGGGCCGGGTGGCGCGGGATTTCGACGATGTGCTGATCTATGCCGCGCGCTCCTTGCCGCCCGCTTACGTTGCTGCGCTGCAGCCTTGGGATCTTTCGGCACTGGCCGCCTATTCGCCTGATTTCCTTGCCGGATTCGAGGCGGAGGGCTACACTGTCGAGCTGCACGAAGGCCGCCATCTGGCGCAGGCCGAGATGATGCGGGTGATCCAGTCCGATGTGCGGCGCGATATTGGTGGCGACGAGCAGCAGATCGGTGCGATGGAGCCGGTATTCGCCGAAGAGACCTTCAAACATGTGCTGCTGCCGGTCTGGACTGCCGCCTACAAATACCGCAACCGCTCCTATCGCTTCGTGGTGAATGCGCAAACCGGGCAGGTTCAGGGCGACCGGCCCTGGTCGGCCTGGAAAATCGCCTTTGCGGTGATCCTGGCGGTGGCGGTGGTGGGCGCGGCGGTGTATTTCGGCAATACTCAACAATACTGAATTATTGCGCCGGACGCCGCCTCTGGGTATCACAGGCGCAACAAGAGGAGGCCGGAATGATCCTGAGTTGTGGCGAGGCGCTGATCGACATGCTGCCGCGGCAAAGCACCGAGGGCGAGGCGAGTTTTGCCCCCTATGCGGGCGGGGCGGTGTTCAACACCGCCATCGCGCTGGGGCGGCTGGGGGCACCGGCGGGGTTCTTGTCGGGTATCTCCACCGACCTCTTTGGCGAATTGCTGATCGACACGCTCGCCGCCTCGCAGGTGGACGGACGCCTGGCCATCCGCTCCGACCGGCCCACCACGCTGGCCTTTGTCAAACTGCTGAACGGCCATGCAAGCTACGCATTTTACGACGAAAATACCGCCGGGCGGATGCTGACCCCGGCCGATCTCCCCGCCCTTCCCGGCACCGTGCGGGGGCTGTTCTTTGGCGGCATCTCGCTGCCCGTCGATCCCTGCGGCAGCGCCTACGAGGCGCTGATGGCGCGCGAGGCACCGGCGCGGGTGACAATGATCGACCCCAATATCCGCCCCGGTTTCATCCGCGACGAGCCGGCCTATCGGGCCCGGCTGGGGCGAATGATTGCGCTGGCCGATATTGTCAAACTCTCGGACGAAGACCTGCGCTGGCTGGAAGGGCCGG
>CAZPWV010000095.1:0-1861 GCA_964590825.1 uncultured Rhodobacter sp.
CCACGGCACGGTTCATCGGCACGTTCAGCGGTGCCGTGTTCGAGCCCGACACCACGCGCAAGGTCTCGGCCGTCAAGGGCTGCAATGCCCCGGCCCCAAGCGCGACTCCAAGGGCCAAAGCCTTGAAAAACTTCTTCAATTCCATGGTGATCCTGCCTCTCCGATCACGCCCGTCCGCCCGGATCTTACGCCCGGTAGCTGGGTTTTTTACCCGTTATCCCCCGACATTGCCCGAAAGATAAAATTTTTGCAAGAATCAACCGCTTGCGCGGCGTTTTTCATTGGTAAAGCCCCGCCGGGGGCGGGGCTGGCCAGATGTGACGGTGCTCAGTTCTTGCAGGGGATCTCGGTTTCAAGCACTTCGGTGCCCTTGCGGGTCTTGATCGTGCAAACCCTTGCCGCCTCGACCTTGACCGCTTCCTGCACCTGGATGCCCAGCAATTTGTTGCGGTCGATTTCGATGGTGCCAAGGTCGGCGGTGTTTTGCATTCCCATCAGCGAGAGCGTCAGCTTGCCGGTGGATTGCGCCAGCGTCAGCGCGGCGACCTGTTCGGGCGTCACTTCGGCGGTCACGGTGCGGGCCACCTGCGTTTCTTCCGAGCGGTCGGCATCGGCGCTCTGGTCGATGGCGATCAGTTTGAGGTTGCTGTCGATCAGCTTGGTGACAGCCTCGTCATTGACCGAACCCGACCAATAGACATCGACCCGGTCACCGGGGCGCAGAAAGCCCGACACACCCGAGGTTGCATCAACCTCGATGGTGAACGCCCGCATATCGGGGGCAAGATTGGCCATGATGCCGGCATCTACCCCCGGCGCGGTCACCTTGGGCGCCAGCAGCGGCTCGTTCGCCTCATAGGCCCGCAGCGCGGCACGGGGGCGGGTTTCGCCCTCGAAAAAGGCGGCCACCTGGGCCTCGGGGCTGTCTTGCGGCGCGGTGACGAAGTGAAACACTCCGGCGGGCAGGCGGTCAGCCTGCACCTTTATCACGTCCAGATCGGCCATGGTGAAGCGCTCGCCGTATTTGAGCGGACGCTTGGGCACGACCACATCGGCCAGCATCGGCGCCGAGGCCTGTGCGGCGGCCAGATAGTCGCGTTCGGCCTGAAACTGGGCAATCTGTTTTTGCGCCATGTAGACGGCGACACCGGCAAGGCCGATGCCAAGCGCCAGAAAAAGAGCGAAAACCATCCGCATCGTTGCACCTGTTCTCTGTGTCGGCCGAAACACCGGCCCTGTGTTCGCATGATACTTGAACCGGAATCTGGCAATTCCATGGCTGGCGCGTGGCCGGGCCGTGGCAATGCCGCCGGAGCCTCACCCTGGGCGGGTGCGGCAGCTGCAATCAGAAGGTGGTCTTCACCTGCTGCGCGCCGATATAGGTGGCCACATCGATGGCGGCATTGTCGGTATTGCTCCAGATCACCGCACCGACGATGGCGCCCAGCGCCACGACAGAGGCGGTCAACACCACCCAATCCACGGTCACGGCGCCATCTTCGGCGCGGAAATTCTTGAGGAAGCCTGCGTTTTTCATGCTCTGACCTTTGCTCCTAGCCACTGTGCGACCTTTCGCCGCCTCTCAGTGTTATCGTTGAGCATCGGGGCACAAATGGGGCCGTTTCTGGTAAAAATCTGGATTTGTTGATACCTAAAAGGCCGAGGATGCAAAGCGAAAGGCCGCCCCGAAGGGCGGCCTTTGCGGTTCGGTTGCGGTTCAGCCTGGGCCGAAATCAGAACGTGGTCTTCACGGTCGCGGTCGCCAGATACGAAGCGATGTTCGACGAGAGCGTGCCGGTCTGCGAGCGGATCAGGGTCAGCGCGGCGGCGCCAAGGCCAACCACGGCGGCGGTCAGCACAA
>CAZPWV010000095.1:1961-7714 GCA_964590825.1 uncultured Rhodobacter sp.
TTCTTCGTTGCGGATCTTGCGGGCGAATTTGAAGAATTTCATGGGGTAGCTCCTTTGTTTCCGGTTGGGCCGCGTGCCACCATGGGCACCTCTGCTCGGCCCCTGCATCGCGGTATGGCTCTGTTTTGCCGGGCAATCGTGGCCTGATTTGGGCGGATTCGGTATATCTTCGGGGCGATGCAGAAAATTTGAAGTAAGCGTAAACGGCTGGCGGCAAAGCGAAAGGCCGCCCCGAGGGGCGGCCTTTGCGGTTCGGCCTGGGCCGAAATCAGAACGTGGTCTTCACGGTCGCGGAGGCCAGGTACGAAGCGATGTTCGACGAGAGCGTGCCGGTCTGCGAACGGATCAGGGTCAGCGCGGCGGCGCCAAGGCCAACCACGGCGGCGGTCAGCACAACCCAGTCAACGGTCACGGCGCCGTCTTCTTCGTTGCGGATCTTGCGGGCGAATTTGAAGAATTTCATGGGGTAGCTCCTTGGGGTCTGGTTGATCCGCGCTGCGTGCCATCTCTGACCTTGGCGTGTTCGCCTCGCGGTATGACCATGTTTTCCTCCCCAAACGTGGCGGGATTGGGGCGCCGTTTGGGAATTTTTGCGATGTGTTAACCATTTGAAAAAACGTAACCATTTGAATTGAAATGAAACTGAAAATTTTCACCGAGGTTCTGGGGAGATTCTCGGGAGATTCTCCGGCGATTCTCGGGTCAGTCTCTGCAGGGGTCTGTGCGCCACCGGGTGCTTTGTCGGTCACGCTTTTGGCGGCGTTTCGCACCGCAGATGCGTTTTTTTTGGATTTTTCCGCCGATTTGCCCGATAACAGGAGAAACGGGCAAAGACCCAGAGCAGAGCAGGACAGGCCGATGTGCCGCAAATGGGCAATGACGATCGCGGTTTTCGCGACCCTTGCGGTCGCGCCGGTGCTGGCCGAGGTCGGGCCGAACACCCCGGCGGTCAATCATTTCAAGCCAAAACGCGTGCTGGCCCCCAAGGCCGGGCAGACGCGGTTCCTGACCATCCAGATCGACCCGGCGGAACAGGCGGCGGCGCTGGCGGCGCAGGCGGCGCGGCCTTTCACCCCGCTGACCGCCACCCCGGCCCCTGCGGTTGCGGGCAGCGGCGGCGGACGGGCGCAAAACGCCGCTTCGGCCTCTTATGCCTGGTATTGGGATCAGGTCTCACCGGGGCTGGCGGATCGGGCGGGGCGCTTTGGCAAGGCGCTTGAGGCGCTCAGCACCGGGCCTTCGGGGCAGGCGGTGCGGGGGCCAAGGCTTGACCATCTGCAAGCCATCGCCCAGCGCCATGGCAAGGAGATTCTGGCGGCGACGATCGGCACCGAGGTTTCCCCGGCGCTGGTGCTGGCGGTAATTTCCACCGAATCGGGCGGCAAGGTGGATGCGGTGTCGCATTCGGGGGCGGTGGGGCTGATGCAGCTCATCCCGGCCACGGCCTCGCGGTTTTCGGTGGCCGACAGCACCGATGCGGGCCAGAACATCAAGGGCGGCGTGGCCTATCTGAACTGGCTGATGAAGGAATTCGACCGTGATCCGCTGATGGTGATTGCCGCCTATAACGCCGGCGAAAATGCGGTGAAGAACAATGGCGGTGTGCCGCCCTATGCCGAAACCCGCGACTATGTGCCCAAGGTGCTGGCCGCATGGCAGGTGGCGCGGGGGCTCTGCCTTTCGCCGCCCGAACTGGTCACCGACGGCTGCGTTTTTGCCGTGAAGGGGTAACATGTCCGAACTGAAACCGCTGGTGCTTGATGTCGATGGCACCTTTCTCAAGACCGATCTGCTGTTTGAAGGCTTCTGGGCCGGGTTGGGGCGGGCGCCGCTGGCCACGCTGCGCATCGCCGCGACACGTTTCACCGATCCGGTGCGGCTCAAGGCCGAGCTGGCGGCGCTGGTTCCGTTGCGCACCGATCTGATGCCGGTCAACCCGGCGGTGGCCGAACTGGCGCAGGCGGCACAGGCCGAGGGGCGGGAGGTGAGTCTCGCCTCAGCCTCCGATGTCCGGTTGGTGCGGCAACTGGCGCAGGATTTCGGCCTGTCGGACCGGGTTTTTGCCTCCGACGGGCAGGTGAACCTGAAGGGTGCCGCCAAGGCCGGGGCGCTGGTGGCGGCCTTTGGCGAGCGTGGCTTCAGCTATGCCGGCAACGAGGCCACCGATATGGCGGTCTGGGATCATGCCGAGGCGGCGGTTGTGGTGGGCAATGTCGCCCCGGCCCAGGCCCTGCCGGCGCGGGGGGTGCCGGTGTTGCAACTGCCCGGTGGCTGGCAGATGCGGGCGCTGTGGAAGGCGATTCGGCCGCATCAATGGGTCAAGAACGTGCTGCTGATCCTGCCGATGATTGCCGCGCATCGTTTTGACATGGCGACGCTGGTGCCGATTTTGCTGGGGATGGTCGCCTTTTCCTTTGCCGCCTCGTCGATCTATATCGTCAACGATCTGCTCGATCTTGAGGCCGACCGGCTGCACCCCACCAAATGCCACCGCCCCTTTGCCTCGGGCGCGGTGCCGATCCGGGTGGGGATGATCGCCTTTCTGGGGCTGACGGTGCTGGCGCTGGGCATTGCCGCCGCGCTCAACGCCGGGTTCCTTGGCATTGTCGTGCTTTATATGGTGACCTCGCTGGCCTATTCGCTCCGGCTCAAGCGGATGCGCTGGGTCGATATTGCCACGCTGGCGGCGCTTTACACCATTCGCGTGGTGGCGGGGGCGGCAGCGGGGCAGGTGGAGGTCTCGGTCTATATGCTGATCTTCATCTTTCCGGTCTTCATCGCGCTTGGCTGCGTGAAACGGCTGACCGAGCTGACGCTGGCGAAAAACGACGAACGCCTGCCCGGCCGCGGTTATGGCCGCCCCGACCGGGGCGATTTGCTGAATGTGGCGGGGCTGGGGGTGTTTGGCGCGCTTCTGATCTTTTTTCTCTATTCGGTTTCCGATCAGGGCCGCGTGCTTTATCCCGACACCTGGCTGATGTGGCTGGCGCTTTTGCCGATGGGCTGGTGGCTCATTCGCATGGTGGCGCTGGGCTGGTTCGGCAAGCAGGATTATGACCCGATCGTCTTTGCCCTGCGCGACAAGTTCGGGCTGGGCATCCTGATGATGACGCTCAGCCTGATGTTCTGGGCGGCGGGGCTTTGGGCCAAGTGGTTCGGGGCCTAGGTCGCCCCCGCCTGGCCCGCCCCCGCCGGCGGCTCAGAACGACATCTTCTTGAACACCGGTTCGGGGATAAGCCGGATCACCATCATGATGAGTGCCCAGATTTTCGCCGTGTAGATCACGTTGCGCTTGCGGCGGATGGCCCGGAGGATGTCTTCGGCCACCGCTTCGGGCGAGGTCATGAAGGGCATCTTCATGCCATAGGTCATCGGCGTATCGACAGGGCCGGGTTTCACTGTCAGCACATGCACCCCCTTGCGGGCGCAGCGGTTGCGCAGCCCCGAAAGATAGGTGGCAAAGCCCGCCTTGGCGCCGCCATAGACGTAATTGCCCAGCCGCCCGCGGTCGCCCGCGACCGAGCCGATGCCGACGATCACCCCCGTGCCGCGGGCCTCAAGCAGCGGCGCAAGCCGGCTGAGGAACATGGCGGGGCCGGTGAAACTGTCGGCCACCACGCCCAAGATCATCTCGGGGTTGGCGTCGATTTCGTCCTGCGGCGGCATCGAGCCGACGAAAGAGGCGGCGTTCAGCACCCCGTCGCAGGCCGCCATCCGCTCGATCAGCGCAGCATGGCCTGCGGTGTCTCGGGCGTCGAAGGCCAGCGCCTCGGCCAGCCCCGCACCGCGCAGACGGCAATCGGTGGCGATCGTCTCCAGCTCGTCAATGTTGCGTCCCGCCAGGAACAGATGCGCCCCCTCGGCGGCAAGGCGGCGGATGAAGGCGCGGGCCATGCCCGAAGTGGCGCCAAGAATAATCCAGTTCTGCACCATCTCAGGCACTCCTCAGGCTCAGGCGGCGGATAAGGTCGGTCTCGTAGGCACGGCCCGGATCTGCCTTGGCGACCTCGGCCTGCCAGTCGGACAATTCGGGATACATGGCGCGGATGCGGCTGCCCTCGGCCAGCGCGTCCTTGGCAAAGTAAAGCCGCCCGCCCGCATCGGCGGTATCGGCTTCGAGATCCCGGATCAGATCCCGCGCCGCATCGCGGTTGGGAAAGTCGATGGCCAGCGTATAGCCCTCCATCGGAAAGCTGAGATATCCCGCCCGCCCCGGCCCCATGCGCTTGAGCACCGCCAGCGGCGAGGCCAGCCCCGAGGCGGCGATCCGCTCCAGCATCGCCCGCAAGGCCGGGGCAGCGGCCAGCGGCACTACGCATTGAAACTGGTGAAAGCCGCGTTTGCCGTAAAGCCGGTTCCAGTCGTGGATCTTGTCGAGCGGAAAGAAAAACGCCCCGAGCGGCTTGACCAAGGTCCGGCCACGCGCCGGAACGCGGTTGTAATAGGCCCAGTTGAAGGCCTGCACGATCGGCGCCGACAGGGCGAAATGCGGGGCGTCCATCGGCACTTTCGCGGCGCGGCCCGGCCGTTTTACCAGCCCCGCCCCCAGTTCGCCCTCTTCGACAATCCCCCGCCCCATGGCCGTGCCGGTGGCGGTGGCATCAATCCAGCCCACGGTGTAACTGGCCTGCGAAGCGTCGAGAAAGCGCAGATGCTCGTCCCAGTTCCGGGCCCGGCGTTCGGTGACCATCATCACATCGCCGCGCACCGGCATCAGACGCAGCTTTGCCGAAACAATCACGCCGGTCTGGCCCAGCCCGCCCACCGTGGCCCGAAACAGCCCCGTGCCCGGCAGCGCCAGAACCTCGCGGCCGTGCTGAACCAGGGTGATCTCGCTCAGATGGGCGCCAAAGGTTCCGGCGTGGTGGTGGTTCTTGCCATGCACATCCTGCGCAATGCAGCCGCCTACCGTGGCAAAGCCGGTTCCGGGCATCACCGCAGGCAACCAGCCGCGCGGCGCGAAAGCCTCGGCAATCTCGCCGATACAGGCCCCGGCCTCGGCATGAAGCAGCCCGGTTGCGGGGTCGAAATCCAGCAGCCGGTCCATCCGGGTCATGTCGATGGCACGGCCGCCGCTGTTGAGCGCGGCATCGCCGTAGGATCGGCGCATCCCGAAGGCGGGGGCCGGTTCGAGACTGTGCAGCGCGGGGCGCCGTTCGGGGCGGGCAAGCGCCCCCCGCGCCCGCAGCGCGCGACCCCAGCCGGAATAATCTGCATCTTTCCAGGTCATTTTCGCATCCCTATCCTTGGGTTTTCAGCGACAGCCGCTCGGCCAGCGGAAACACCGCAAGCCCAAGCGCAATGGCAAACCACAGCGTGGTGAGGCGGATCACCGCCGTTGCGGGAATGGAGGTTTCCAGCCCCACGCCCTCGAGACTCAGGAGCGCCACCATCGCCGCCTCGGCCCCGCCAAGCCCGCCCGGTGCGCCGGTCAACCCGCCCGCCAGCGTGGCGAAAACGAAAATCGCCACCGCCTTCCACAGCCCGATATCGGCGCCCATCCAGACCAGCAGCAGGTGAAACGACCATCCCTCCGCCAGCCAGCCCAAGCTTCCCAGCGCCAGCGCCAGCCCCAGCGTCGGGCCGTGGCTGAAACGGGCGAGCGAACGTGCGGCGCCACGGGCACGGGCAAAAAGCCGCGGCAGGCGGCCAAGGCTGCGATAGGCCAGCGTGACGATGGCGGCCAGCAGCCGGGGCCTTGTGGCCAGCACGGCGGCGCCCAGCGCGAAAACCGTCACCGGCAGCGCCCCGG
>CAZPWV010000096.1:0-863 GCA_964590825.1 uncultured Rhodobacter sp.
GTCTCGGTCGCCGCGCTGACCATTTACGACATGCTCAAGGCGGTCGAGAAATCCATGGAAATCAACGGAATACGGGTGGTGTTGAAAGATGGCGGCAAATCCGGCCGCTATGAGGTGGCGCCGTGATTCCGGTTGCCGAGGCGCTGGAGCGGGTGCTGGCGCTTTGCGCGCCCCTGGCGCCGGAGACGGTCGATTTGCGTGCCGCCCTTGGCCGCGTTCTGGCGGCGCCGGCACTGGCCCGCCTGACCCAGCCGCCGTTTGACGCTTCGGCGATGGATGGCTACTGGCTTCAGGCATCCGATCACCGCCCCGGTGCCGCGCTGCGGGTCTTGCCGGGCGAGGCCGGCGCGGGCCATGGCTTTGCCGGCCCCGTGCCCGCCGGCGCGGCCTTGCGGATTTTCACCGGCGCCCCCTGCCCCGCGCCGGGCGGCGTGGTGGTGCTGCAAGAGGATGTGACGCGTGAGGGCGACACCATCACCCTGCCCGCGAGCCTTTCGAAAACCGACAATATCCGGCCGATGGGGCAGGATTTTGCGCAAGGCGAGCCGTTCTTTCCCCGCCGCCGGCTGACGGCGCGCGACCTGGGCCTGCTGGCCTCGATGAACCAGGCCGAGGTGGCGGTGCGCCGCCGCCCGGTGGTGGCGGTGATCTCGACCGGCGACGAGCTGGTGATGCCCGGCGAGGCCCCCGGCCCCGATCAGATCCTTTGCTCGAACGCCTTCCTGATTGCCGCGCTGGCCGAGGGCTGGGGCGCCGAGGTGCGGATGCTGCCGATTGCGCGCGACAGCGAGGCGAGCCTGCGCATGGTCTTTGAACTGGCCGAGGGGGCGGACCTGATCGTCACCTCCGGCGGCGCCTCGGTC
>CAZPWV010000096.1:873-7676 GCA_964590825.1 uncultured Rhodobacter sp.
CGGTCGGCGATCACGACCTGGTGGGCAAGGTGGCCGCCGATCTGGGGCTGGAGCGCGCCTTCTGGAAAATTGCCATGCGGCCGGGCAAGCCGCTGATGGCGGGGCGCATGGGCGGCGCGCAGGGGGGCGCGGTGCTCTTGGGCCTGCCCGGAAACCCGGTCTCGGCCACGGTCTGCGCCGAACTGTTCCTGCGCCCGATGCTGATGCAGTTTCAAGGGCTTGAGGGCGGGCACAAGCCCCGCCAGGCGGTGCTGGCCACGCCCGTCGGGCCGACCGGGGGGCGCACCCATTACATGCGGGCACGGCTTTCGACCGGCGCGGGCCTGCCGGTCATCACCCCCTTTGCCAATCAGGATTCGGCGCTGCTGGGCGTGCTGTCCGAGGCCGATGCGCTGCTCATCCGGCCGCTGGGCGATGGCCCGCAGCCGGCAGGAACAGTGGTCGATTACCTGCCGCTTTAACCAAAGCTGAACACTCCGCGCGGCCTTTTCATTGACACGAAAGGGGAACGGGTTTAGAACCTAGCGGGAACACTGGGCGGTGGTTCGGGCAAGGGGAATGAGATGCTGACGCGCAAGCAGTTGGAATTACTGGAATTCATTCAAAAACGGACGGTGGCCGATGGCGTTCCGCCCTCCTTTGACGAAATGAAGGATGCGCTGGATCTGCGCTCCAAATCGGGCATCCACCGGCTGATTACCGCGCTGGAAGAACGTGGCTTCATCCGCCGTCTGGCCCATCGCGCAAGGGCGCTGGAAATCGTCAAGCTGCCCGAGGCCATGGAACGCGCCGCAAAGGCCGCCGCACAGAGCGCTTCGCTGAGCGCCACGCAAGCGGGGGGCGCCACGCAAACGGGGGCAAGATCCGGTTTCACCCCGCAGGTGATCGCGGGCGACAAGGTCGATCCGCCGCGGGGCGCCATGGGGGTTGGCGTGGCGGCGCTCGACCTGCCGGTGATGGGGCGCATCGCCGCCGGCGTGCCGATCGAGGCGATTGCCGAGGTCTCCCATCACATTTCCGTCCCCGGCTCGATGATCGCCGGGCGCGGCGAGCATTATGCCCTTGAAGTCAAAGGCGATTCGATGATCGAGGCGGGCATCAACGATGGCGATATCGTGGTGATCCGCGCGCAGGGAACCGCCGACAATGGCGATATTGTCGTAGCTCTGGTCGAAGATCATGAAGCAACGCTGAAGCGGTTTTACCGGCGCGGCGGGATGATTGCGCTCGAAGCCGCGAACCCGGCCTATGAAACGCGGCTGCTGCGCGACGATCAGGTGAAGGTGCAGGGCCGTCTGGTCGGGCTGATCCGCAGCTACTGATCCGCCCCCGGCACGCGGCTCAGATCGGCGCCCGGCCAAACAGAGCTTCGGGGCGCCTTCGGGCGCCCTTTGCCATCGTTTCCAAAGTGCTGAAATATCCCCGCCGGAGGCCTCTTAACGGCGCTGCGCCAGGGTCCAGAGCCGCGCCCCGGCCTCGGTCTCGGCGGCGCGCAGCCGCCCGTCGGCCATGACGGCCAGCGCCCCGCTCTGGCGCAGCTTGCGCGCGTCATAAAGCGTGCAGGAACCGGAAAAGCCCTTCGGCGCGGCCGCCGCCAGCACCACCAGCGCCCCCGGCTGACAGGCTTGTTCCAAACGCTCAATCGCGCCCTTGCCGCTCAGATGCACCAGCGCCCCCCCCGCCCAGACCGCCTGCCGGGCGCCCTTTTCGCCGCTCCAGCCCGCCCTTGCGGCGGCCTCTTTCGGGGTGGCGGTATCGCCATCGGCCTCGAGCCAGCCCTCGGCGGCAAAGCTGGGGGCCGGCTTCGAGAGCGCCCGGCCCTCGGCGGTCATCACCCCCACCAGCGCCGCCTCGGGCGCGATCAAAAGCACCGGGCGTTCGGTCATCGCCCAGCCCAGCGCCGCCACCGCCAGCGCCGCCACCGCCGTCGCCCGCGGCACGCCGCGGGTCAGCACCACCAACCCCGCGCTCAGCGCCATCACCGGCAGCACCCAGCCCGGCGGCGCGGGCAGCGCGGTCTGCGCCCCGGCCAGCCCGGCCACCCAATCGGCCACCGCCAGCACCCAAAGCGTGCCCTTGCCCATCGCCCAAAGCGCCGGCCCCGCCAGACCAAGCGGCGCCAGCACCGCCGCCAGCACCCCCGCCGGCATCACCACGCAGCCCATCACCGGCACCGCCAGGAGATTGGCCAGAAGGCCGTAATGCGACATCCGCCCGAAATGCGCCGCCGCGATCGGCGCCGTCACCAGCCCCGCCACCAGCGAGGTCACCAGCAGCATCACCACCGGCCGCAGCCAGACCGGCAGATGCCCCTGAAACCGCAGCCACGGCCCCGCCACCAGCACCAGCGCCGCTGTGGCCGCGAAAGACATCTGAAACCCCGGCCCGGTCAGGCTTTCGGGCCAAAAGGCCAGCAGCAGCACCGCCGCAATCGCCACCGTGCGCAGGCTCAGCGCGCGGCGATCCAGGAGCACCGCCGTCAGCATCACCGCCGTCATGATCCAGGCGCGCTGGGTGGCGATATCGGCCCCGGAAATCCACAGATACAGCGTCGAGGCCGCCAGCGCGACCGCGGCGGCGATTTTCTTGGTGGGCCAGATCAGCGCCACCGGCCCCGCCAGCGCCAGCCCGTAGCGGATCGCGGCAAAGACGAACCCCGCCAGCATCCCCATGTGCAGCCCGGAAATCGAGACGATGTGATAGAGGTTCGAGGCCCGCATCGTGGCATTGCTCGCCTCGGAAATCCCAGAGCGGTCCCCGGTCATCAGCGCCGCCGCCACCGCCCCTTCCTGGCCGCCGATCGCCGCCTGCATCGCCGCCGAAAGCCGCATCCGGATGCGATGGGCCGCCAGACCCCAGTTGTCCGTTTCGGGCGGCGCCACCACCAGCACCGGCGCACGGGTATAGCCCACCGCCCCCAGCCGCTCGAACCAGGCATTGCGGCGAAAATCCCAGGCGCCGGGGGCAACCGGCGGCGCGGGAGGCGACAGATGCGCAGTCATCATCACCACCAGCCCCGGCTCGGGGGCAAGCTGCGCAGTATCGCCGTAAACCGCCACCCGCAGCCGCGCCGGGCGCTCGTGCGGCGGGGTCCGGCCCAGCCGCACCTGGTCGAGCGTCAGGCGCAGCACATCGCGGGCCGAGCGGTCGATTTCCACGATCCGGCCCTCGACCGGGCCGTAATAGCGCCAGCCCAGCACCGGCGCAGCAACCCAATGCGCCCGCGCCGTTGCCCCCAAAAGCCCCGCCGCCAGCATCACGACCAGAGCCGCCGGCAGCCGCATGGGCCCCGGTGCCCGCGCCCAGACCAGCCCCGCCGCCAGCAGCACCGCCACAGCCGCCGCCAGCAGCGGCACCCCCGGTTCGGCCGGCAGGGCAAAATACCCCCCGACCCCAAGCCCCATCGCCAGGGGTGCCCAGAGCAGCCAGTCGATCTGCGCCCGGTCGAGCGCTGCCAAAGGATCCTCCAGCCCGGCGCGCAGATCGGCCCGCAGCCATGCGCGCAGCCGCGCCCAGGGCAACCATTCCCAGGGCAACCTTTCCCAGGGCTGGGCCAGAAGACGCGCCCCCGCAGCCGCCCCGGCTGCAATGCCTGCCGCAGCCGCCCCGGCTGTAGCGCCAGCCGCAGCCACAACGGCCATACCGGCCTGCCCCGGCTCTTGCATCACCTGCCCCGGCTCCCGCACGCCCTGATCGCCGCCCTGCGCCACTTGCCCCCCAGCCCCGTCCTGCATTAGAGAAACCCCCAGGAGAGCCTAAGGGCATCATGGTTTCCAAATGGTTAACGCGCCCGCTTCGGACCGCCCGAAACCGCGCAAGAAAGGCCGCAATGTCGCAAAAGATCGTCACCCGCTTCGCCCCCTCGCCCACCGGCTACCTGCACATTGGCGGCGCGCGCACGGCGCTGTTCAACTGGCTCTTCGCGCGCGGCCATGGCGGCAGCTTCCTTCTGCGCATCGAAGATACCGACCGCGCCCGTTCGACCCCCGAGGCGACGGCGGCGATCCTGAAGGGGCTTGATTGGCTCGGGCTCGATTATGACGGCGAGGTGGTCAGCCAGTTCACCCGCGTGCCCCGCCACGCCGAGGTGGCCCGCGAAATGCTGGCCCGCGGTGCGGCCTACAAGTGCTTTTCCACGCAAGAGGAAATCGAGGCCTTCCGCGAGGCGGCCCGCGCCGAGGGCAGATCGACGCTTTTTCAAAGCCCCTGGCGTGACGCCGACCCCGCCAGCCACCCCGATGCGCCCTATGTTATCCGGCTCAAGGCCCCGCGCGAGGGGGTGACGGTGATTGCCGACAAGGTGCAGGGCGATGTGACCTTCCGCAATGACCAACTCGACGACATGGTTTGTTTACGTTCCGATGGCATACCCACCTATATGCTGGCCGTTGTCGTTGATGACCACGATATGGGCGTGACCCATGTGATCCGGGGGGATGACCACCTGACCAATGCCGCAAGGCAGGTGCAGGTTTACCGGGCCATGGGCTGGGATGTGCCGGAGTTTGCGCATATTCCGCTCATTCACGGCCCCGATGGCAAGAAGCTCTCCAAGCGCCATGGCGCGGTCGGGCTGGAGGAATATCAGGCCATGGGCTACCCGGCTTCGGGGATGCGCAATTATCTGGCCCGGCTGGGCTGGAGCCATGGCGATGACGAGTTTTTCACCGATGCGCAGGCGCAGGACTGGTTCGAGTTGGGGGGAATCAACCGCGCCCCTTCGCGGCTTGATTTCAAGAAGCTGGAGAATATTTCCGGCCAGCACATTGCCGTTCTGCCCGAGGCCGAACTGATTGCCCAAATTTTGGGCTATCTGGCTGCAGCGCAGCACGAATCCTTGCTCCCCGCACAACTTGAGGCTTTGCGCGCAGCGCTGCCCGTGGTCCGCACGGGGGCCAAGACCTTTGGCCAACTCTTGGAAAAGGCACGCTTTGCGCTGATTTCCCGCCCTGTCGATCTGGACGAAAAGGCAGCCGTTGCGCTCGATTCTGTATCCCGTGGTATACTGAAAGAATTGACGCCGCAGCTGCAAAATGCTAGCTGGGAACGCGACACACTCGAGGCTGTGGTTTCGCGCGTGGCCGAGGCGCATGGGGTTGGGCTGGGCAAACTAGCCGCCCCGCTGCGCGCCGCCTTGGCCGGGCGCATGGCAACGCCTTCGGTGTTCGACATGATGCTTTTGCTGGGCCGCGACGAAGTGCTGGCACGGCTTGACGATCAGGCGGCCTGAGGCCCGGCCGCCCTGTCCGGGAAACCGGGAAAGACCAACCGGCGCGGCCCCGCCGGTGAACTGGAGAGGGAATGATGGCTGATACCAAACGCGTTGCCACGCTTACGCTTGACGGCAAGACCTACGATCTTCCGGTGCTTTCGCCCACCGTCGGCCCCGATGTGCTCGACATCCGCAAGCTTTATGCCCAGGCCGATGTCTTCACCTACGACCCCGGCTTCACCTCGACCGCCGCCTGTGATTCGGCGATCACCTATATCGACGGCGACAAGGGCGAGTTGCTCTATCGCGGCTATCCGATCGAGCAACTGGCCGACAAGTCGCATTACCTCGAGGTCTGCTACCTGCTCTTGAACGGCGAATTGCCGAGCGCCCAGCAGATGGACGATTTCGAGCGCCGCATCACCCGCCACACCATGCTGCACGAACAGATCCACATGTTCTTCCGCGGCTTCCGCCGCGACAGCCACCCGATGGCCACCATGGTGGGCGTGGTCGGCGCAATGTCGGCCTTCTACCACGACAGCCTCGACATCAACGACCCCTGGCAGCGCGAAGTGGCCTCGATGCGGCTGATCGCCAAACTGCCGACGATTGCCGCCATGGCCTACAAATATTCGGTCGGCCAGCCCTTCGTTTACCCGCGCAACGACCTCGACTATGCCTCGAACTTCCTGCACATGTGCTTTTCGGTGCCCGCCGAGCCCTATACCGTGCAGCCAGCGCTGGCGCGTGCGATGGACCGCATCTTCACGCTCCACGCCGATCACGAACAGAACGCCTCGACCTCAACCGTGCGTCTGGCGGGCTCGTCGGGGGCCAACCCCTTCGCCTGCATCGCCGCCGGCATCGCCTGCCTCTGGGGCCCGGCCCATGGCGGCGCCAACCAGGCCTGCCTTGAAATGCTGCGCGAGATCGGCACGGTGGACCGCATTCCCGAATATATCGCCAAGGCAAAGGACAAGAACGACCCGTTCCGCCTGATGGGCTTTGGCCACCGTGTTTACAAGAACTTCGACCCCCGCGCCAAGGTGATGAAGGAATCGGCCGACGAGGTGCTCGACCTGCTGGGCGTGCACAACAACCCGATCCTGCAAGTGGCCAAGGAACTCGAACGCATCGCGCTCGAAGACGACTATTTCGTCTCGAAAAAGCTCTACCCGAACGTCGATTTCTACTCGGGCATCATCCTCGAGGCGATGGGCTTCCCCACCGCGATGTTCACGCCGATCTTTGCGCTCTCGCGCACGGTGGGCTGGATCTCGCAGTGGAAGGAAATGATCGGCGACCCGGATGGCAAGATCGGCCGCCCGCGCCAGCTTTACCTTGGTGCGACCCAGCGCGACTATGTGGATGTGACAAAGCGCTGAGCCAGGCGCAGGACCCGAAAGGCCGGGGGGAAACCTCCGGCCTTTTGCTGTGCACGCCAGCCTTGCCAGCCTCACCTCCCTCATGACATCGTTGCCGGGCATGGCGTCCCCGGATGTTCAAATGACCGAACTCATTGTTTTTGTGATTTTTCTTGTGATTTTCGTCTGGCTCGTGGTCAGCCTGTTCGAAATCGTGGGCCGGA
>CAZPWV010000097.1:0-7656 GCA_964590825.1 uncultured Rhodobacter sp.
GGCGGCCAGCATCAGTTCGTCGAGCCAGGTGGCGCGGTGGCGCGGGCGGTGGGGCTGGTGGCGGCGCGCTGCGCGGCAATCTCGGCAAGCTGTTCGGGGGTAAGCGACATTTTGGCCTCCGGGCATAGAATCGGGGCAACTATATATACCCTTTGGCGCTCACGAAACCGCTAGATGATGTGGCCTGCCGGTGCCAGTGTCGCAGCCGGGGCACGGCAGTGCCGCGACAACTGGCTAAAATGCAAAGGAAATTGACTTTTGGGGGCATTTTCGGCACGCTTTGCCCAACGAGCAGTCGAACGAAAGAAAAATAATGTTCAAGCAGGTTTTGCCGTTTGCGGCCCTATTGGCCATTGCCGCTTGCAGCGGGGCCGCGGTCATTGGCCCTGCGGGCGATGATGGCGGCGGCGGTGGTGGGGGCGTCGATCCCGCGACCTCGACCGTTCCCGCCGCGCTCAAGGTCAACCTCGATGCGGTGGATTTCGACGGCACCACGATGAAGGTGACGATTTCCTCGCTCGATTCCACCCCCGCCGAAGTGACCTATCTGCGCGACGCGCGGCTCGATGTGCCGGGCTACACCGCCTATCGGATGCAGGAAGACGCGCTGGACCGGATCTTTGTGGCGCTGGGGGCGATCTCGGCCGATGCGTCGGTGGCGGCGGTCACGGTGGGCGACGGCGGGCAGTTCGGCCGTTATTTCGCCGGCGGCAGCTATAGCCGCAGCGGCGATTTCGACCGTCCCGAAATTGGCACCGGGCCGGGGGCGGGGCAGGTCTCCTACGCCGGCAGCTATGCGGCGGTGACCAATGTGGGCGCCGGGCGCGGCGGTCCGACCGATGTGAGCTTGCCGCTGACCACGCCGGTGGATGGCTCGCTTCTACCCGAACAGCCCGCGCGGGTGGCCGGTGACATCTTCCTCAACGCCAACTTCTCCGACAATTCCGTCAACGGCTCGATCTATAACCGGGTCATTGTCGATAACGGCATGGCGCTGTCCGATGTGGTGCTGGTGGAAACCGAAATCGGCACCGACGGCACCTTTCTTGGCGGCGCGGAATATCCCGACCAAACCCCGATCGGCAATTATGGTGGCATCTTTGGCGGCACCGATGCCAATTCGGTGGCGGGGCTGGTGCATCTGACCGAGTTCGAGCTGACGATGGACAACGAACAGGAACATGGCGTGTTCGTGCTGACCCAATGCGGCCCGAACAACACGTTGCCGGTCTGCTCCAATGTCGCCCCCTGAGGGGCGCGGGCGGGGCCTTCGGGCCGCGCAGTTGCGGGTCGCGGTGATTTTGGCGGCGCTGGCGCTGGCGCCGGCACCGCTGCGGGCCGAGGCGTCGGCGGCGGTGCCGCTCGCCGAGGCGAGCGTGACGCAACTGGCGGGTGCGGCGGCGCAGGCGCTCGCCGAGGGGCAAGCGGACCGGGCCGCCCTGCTGGCCACCGAGCTGCTGCGCCGCGACCCGAAAAACCCGCTGGGACATTATCTTTTTGCCCGGCTGGCGCTGGGCGCGGGCGATGGCGCCACTGCGCGCCGCGCCGCAAAGGCCAGCTTTGCCCATGCGCAAAGCCCGCGTCAGCATTACGAGGCGGCGCGGCTGGCGGCGCAGGTGGCCTTGGCCGGGCAGCGCTGGAACGCCGCCCAATACTGGGCGCGCCAGACCATCCAATTTGCCCCCGACGCCGCGGCGCGCCGCCTTGGGGTGGCCGATTACCGCCGGTTGCGGGCGGCCAACCCTTTGGCGTTCAACATAAAACTGGGGATGAAGCCCTCGAACAACGTCAATGGCGGCGCCGATGAACGGGCCAATGTGATCGACGGGTTCAGCGCGGTGGGCTGGCTGAGCGACGATGCCATGGCGCTGCGTGGCGTCGCGGGAACGGCGGATGTTTCGGCCAGTTGGCGGCTGATGCAGGATGCGCACTCGGAAACGCGGCTGGGGCTGAGCGGCTATGCCCGCGCGGTCGAACTGGCCGGGCAGCCGATGCTGGTGCCCGCCTATCCCCCCGGAACGCCGCCGCCACCGGCAGAGGAAATTCGCAACGAAACCTATTCCGCGGCCTCGCTTGCGGCGCGGCTGAGCCATGTCCGGGCCTTTGGCGCCGACACCAGCGGCGCCGCCACGATCGAGGCGGGGCGCAGTTGGCAGGCGGGCGATCCGGCCTATGACTGGGCGGCGCTGCGGCTGGAGGGGGCACGGCGGCTGAACGGGGCGTGGCGGCTGAATTTCGGCACCAGCTTTGAGGAACGCGCCTGGGCCGGGTCGTCGCGGCAGGATTGGCGCCGGGGGCTTTCGCTGGGGCTGAAGCGCTCCACCGCGGCGGGTGAATGGGGCCTTGGGCTGAGCGCCAGCTCGCTCGACAGCAACCGCGCCCAGCAGCGCAACTGGACCCTGTCCGGGGTGCTCGACTACGCCCCCAATGCGCGGCTTGGACCGCTTGCGCTCAGCCTTTCGGCGGGGCTTTCCGCGACGGTCTATCCAGACTACAGCCTGCTCGGCTTTCGCCCCGAGGGGGGCCGGCAGGACGATACCGCCTTTGCCGAGCTTGGCCTTTGGGCACCGAAACTGGGCCTTGCCGCCTTTGCCCCCGAGGTCAAGATTCAGGCGGTCAGGGTGCACAGCAATGTTTCCCGCTTTTCCCGTTCGGAACTGTCGCTGGCTGTGGGCTGGCGTTCGGCGTTCTGAGCTTGCCGCCAGCCGCTGCGGTGCTAGCTTTGTGTCAGGCCCGCCCAGGGGAGGCGGCCCGACGGAGGCATCATGACGCTCAGATATCTGCACACTATGGTCCGCGTGCTGGACCTGGAAAAAAGCATGGCCTTCTTTGCCCTGCTGGGCCTGCGCGAGACGCGGCGAACCGAAAGCGAGGCCGGGCGGTTCACGCTGGTCTTCATGGCGCCCGAGGGGCAGGAAGAGTGCCCGCTGGAACTGACCTTCAACTGGGATGGCGATGCGGGCCTGCCCGCCGATAGCCGCCATTTCGGTCATCTGGCCTATGGCGTTGATAATATTTACAAGACTTGTCAGCACCTTATGGAAAATGGCGTGACGATCAACCGCCCCCCGCGCGATGGCCGGATGGCCTTTGTGCGCAGCCCCGACAATATCTCGGTGGAGCTGCTGCAACTGGGCGAGGCGCTGGCCCCGGCCGAGCCCTGGGCCTCGATGCCAAGCACCGGGCATTGGTAAGCGCGGCGCTCAGCCCTTGAAGCGATTGGCGAGCCGTTGCAAGGCGCTGCGCGGCGCGGCGGGGGCCTGGTCCGGGTCAGGGGCGCTGACGGCAGCGGTGGCGGGCGCTTCGCGGGCTGCCTCGCCGGGCGTCTTGGGGGGCGTCTTGGGGGCGGCGGCGGGTTTTTCCGCCGGTTTCGCCCCGGTCGAGGGGCGCGGCGGCGCGGTGCGCAGCGCCACCGCATTGAGAAATTTCGCCCCCTCACCCAGCGCCAGCGCCGGGGCGCCATCGGAAAGCCCGCGCAGAAGGTCATCGAGCCAGTCCGCCTCGGCTTTGGCGAAATCGGAAAGCACATAAGCGGCCACGCGGTCCTTGTCGCCGGGGTGGCCGATGCCCAGCCGCACCCGCCCATAGGCCTCGCCCAGGTGCTGGTGGATCGAGCGCAGCCCGTTGTGCCCGGCGTGACCGCCGCCTTGCTTGAGCCGGCATTTGCCCGGCGCAAGGTCAAGCTCGTCATGGAAAACCGTGATCGCCTCGGGGCTGATCTTGTAGAAATCGGCTGCCGCCCGCACCGATTGGCCGGAAAGGTTCATGAACGTGTCGGGCTTGAGCAGGATCACCCGCGCCGCGCCGAAGCGGCCCTCGCTGACGAGGCCCTGAAACCCCTTGCGCCAGGGTGCAAAGCCATGGTCGGCGGCGATCCGCTCCACCGCCATGAAGCCGATGTTGTGCCGGTTGGCGGCATATTTCGCGCCGGGATTGCCAAGGCCGACCCAAAGCTGCATGGCATCTCTCCTTTGGCGGGGTTGTCCACGCCCGACCGGGCGGGGGCCTGCCCCCGCACCCCCGAGGTATTTGAGGCAAGATGAAGGGACAGGGCTTTCATCTTGCCATAAATACCTCTGCCGGAGGCTGAATGTAAAACGCCGGGCAAAAGCCCGGCGTTTTTTATTGGGTTACACCGGCATCACTCTTCGGCGTGGTCCGACGACACGAGGCCCGAGGGCGCCGCGATATTGGCCACCACGAAGTTGCGGTCGATCGTCGGGCGGACGCCTTCGGGCAACGCGATGTCGCCGATGTGGATCACGTCGCCAATGTTGCGGCCGGTCAGATCGACGGTGATATGGTCGGGAATATCCCCGGCCTCCACTTCGAGTTCCACTTCCGGGCGCACGATGGTCAGCGTGCCGCCACGCTTCAGGCCGGGGCTGGCCTCGGCGTTGTCGAAGTTCACATGGATGAACAGGTTGATGCGCGAGGCGCGGTGGGTGCGCATGAAGTCGATATGGGTCGGCAGATCCTTGACCACGTCCTTTTGCACGCCGCGGCAGATCACCCGCACGTCTTCCTGCCCGTCGATGTGCAGGTTGAAGAGCGTCGAAAGGAACCGGCCCTTGCGCAGGCGGGTGAGCAGCTTGTTGTACTCGAGGTTGATGGCAAGCGGTTCCTTGCCATCGCCATAGACGATGCCGGGCACATAGCCCTCACGGCGTGCAGCGCGAGCGGCCCCCTTGCCCGTCCCCGTGCGCACGGCGGCTTCGAGAGTTTCGATCTCTTTGGCCATTTGATATCTCCAATGCAAAATCAGGCCCCCTCCAAGGGTGTGGGCCCATGAGCGCGTGGCCATAGCGGGGAACGGCCGGTTTGTCCAGCGCAAAAGCCCCGTTTCGGCCCGCCCTATCCTGCGGCTGTGGCGGTCGGCGCGGGGGAATGCCGCGGATTGCATCACGCTTTGGTAACAGCACCGGCAAAACCGCGCCGAACCCCTTCGCACCGCGGATGGGCAGCGCCGGGGGGCCGTGCTAGAAGCGGTTCCAAAGCGGTTTGGGGGCTTTCATGGCACTATTGCGGGTGGTGGCGACAAGCCGGGCAACGGGCATCGCCCTTGCGGCGCTGGGCATGTTCTGGGGCGGATTTGCCGCGCAGATGCCCGAGTTCAAGGCCCGTGCCGGGGTAGAGGACGGTCTCTTCGGCACCTTGCTTCTGGGCTCGGCCCTGGGCGGCATGGCGGCCATGGCGCTGGCGCCGCGGGTGGCACGCTGGCTGGGCCCGAAGGTGCTGCCGGTCACCGCCGCGCTGATGGCGGCGGCGGCGCTTGCGCCTTTGGGCATTTCCTCGGGGCTGACGCTCGGGCTGTCGCTGCTGGTCATGGGGGCGGCGATGTCGAGCCTCGATATTGCCGCCAATGTGCGGATATCGGAGCTGGAACATGAAACCGGCCAGCCGCTGATGAACTGGAACCATGCGCTGTTTTCGGCCGGTTTTGCGGTTTCGGCGGGGCTGACCGGGGTGGCGCGCAAGGCCGGTTTCGCGCCCGAGGCGGTGCAGCCGGTGTTGGCGCTGCTTTTGGGCCTGTGCGCGCTGGGCGTTGTCGAGCGCCGCCTTGGCACGCCGGTCGCGGGCCAGACGCAGGCCGAGACGCAGGCGGGGGGGGCGGGCACGCCCTGGGCGGTGGTGCTGCCGGCGGCGGCGATCCTGTTTGCCGCCTTCGTGTCGGAAAATGCGACCGAGACCTGGTCGGCCTTGCTGATCGAGCGCAATCTGGGCGGGCAGCCGGGCGAGGGCGCCTTTGGCCCGGCCATGCTGGGCCTGACGATGGCGGCGGGGCGGTTTGGCGGGCAACTTCTGGCGGTCCGGCTGGGCGAGGCGCGGCTGGTGGGCTGGTCGGCGGTGCTGGGCGCCTTCGGGGCGCTGGTGGTGGCCGCGGCGCCGGTGCAATGGGTGGCGGTTCTGGGCGTCGGGCTGATTGGCGCGGGGGTGGCGGTGGTCGTGCCCTCGGCCAATTCGCTGCTGGGCCAGCGCGTCGCGCCGAGCCAACGCGCATTGGCGATTTCGCGGGCCTGGATGATCGGTTTTACCGGCTTTTTCATTGGCCCGGTGCTGATGGGGGCGCTGTCGCAGGGGGTCGGGTTGCGGGCGGCCTTTGTTGCGGTGGCGCTGGTGCTGGCGGCAATCCTGCCCGGACTGGCCGCGCTGATCCGGGGTCACAGGCCCAGATAGGGGTCGAACTGCTCGGGGTCGTGCAAGATCTCGCCCCAGTCGCTGGCGGCGTTGAAAAACCCCACGCCACAGTCATGCGCGGTGGCCAGAACCCCCTGATAGGCCAGATCGGCACTCTCGCGCAGAAAGCTCAGATAGATGAAGGCATCGGCAAAGGAATAGTCGGCTTGCGGGGCGGGGGGCGGTTGCACCAGCTTCGGCGGCGCAACAAGGCGCCGCCACAGCCCGGATTTTGCGGCTGGCGTCCCCGGCTCTGCCACGGGCCGCGGTGGTGGAGCGGCCAGCACAGACCCGTCAGGCCCGCTGCGGGGCGGGAATTGCAGCCGAAGCTGCGCGTAGAAATGTTGCAGCGGCGGGGTCAGGCTTGCGGGCGAGCTGTAATCGTGTCCGTCGATCTGCGTGCCGTCGCGGAACCAGTCCAGAAACGCCGGGCGCAGGCGCGGCGCGCGGGCAGGATCGAAGACCATCAAATCGAAGCTCATGGCAGGGCCTAGCAAAACGGCTGGAACAATGGCGCAGAGGTAGCGCCGAACGCCCCGAGTCGGCAAGCTTTGATGCGCTGCGCTCAGCTGTAGGCGGTGAAGAAATCGCGCGGGATCAGCAGGTTTTTGCGCGTCAGATCCTGCACCCGCTTTTCGCCGCACAGCGCCATCGAGGTGTCGAGCTCTTTTTGCATCACCTCGAGCGCCTTTGTCACCCCCGCCTCGCCCATCGCGCCAAGGCCATAAACATAGGCCCGGCCAATCATCGTGCCGGTGGCGCCCAAGGCCAGCGCCTTGAGGATATCCTGCCCCGAGCGGATGCCGCTATCCAGCCAGACCTCGGTTTTCCCGCCCACCGCCTGCACGATCGAGGGCAACACGCGGATCGAACTGAGCGCGCCATCCAGCTGCCGCCCGCCGTGGTTTGAAACCACGATCGCATCGGCCCCCACCTGCGCCGCGCGTTCGGCGTCTTCGGGGTGCAGGATGCCTTTCAGGATCACCTTGCCGCCCCACATGTCCATCAGCCGCCGGATCCGGTCCCAGTTCAGCGACTGGTCGAACTTCTCCGCCGTCCAGGAGGCGAGCGAGGACGGGTTGGCGGCGCTCTCGACATGGCCGACGATATTGCCGAAGAACCGCCGCTTCGTGCCCAGCATCTCCAGACCCCAGCGCCATTTCGTGGCCAGGTCGGCCAGCACCGGCAAAGTGAATTTGGGCGGCGCGGTCAGGCCGTTTTTCAGATCCTTGTGGCGCTGGCCCAGCAGTTGCAAGTCAACCGTAATCACCAGCGCCGAACATCCCGCCGCCTTGGCGCGGGCAAGCACGCGGGCGTTATAATCGTCATCGGTGAGCGTGTAGATCTGAAACCAGAACGGCGCGTCAGAGTTCTCGGCCACATCCTCGATCGAACAGATCGACATGGTGGAAAGGGTGAAGGGCACGCCGAATTTTGCCGCCGCCCGCGCCGCCTTGATCTCGCCATCGGCGCGTTGCA
>CAZPWV010000098.1:0-7591 GCA_964590825.1 uncultured Rhodobacter sp.
GGCGGCGGAGAGTGCCATCATATCGCCGCGCCGAAAAGCCTGCCCGCCGCCGCCCGTCAGGCGATGAACGCGCTGGAATACAGCCTCCTGTCGGGCACGGAACATGCCCTGTGCATCCAGGATGTGGAGCGCGGCAGCAGCACCGATCTGGTGATGGAGCGGATGACCGAGGGCCGTGTCCGGCATTTGCCGGTGCTGGAGGGGGGCGAAATGGTCGGGCTGATCTCGATCGGCGATGTGGTCAAGGCGCGGCTGTCCGAACTGAGCATGGAAAAAGAGGCGCTCACCGGGATGATTATGGGCAACTGAGCCGGGCGGCCCGGTTCGCCGGTGGCGGGCGGGGCGGCTGTGACGCTGCGACGCGGCGAATGGGTGCTTGCAAAACCCCGCGCGATGCTGTTGCTTGCGCTCACCAATTCGTGAGGGCTGCTTTTGCAGCGGGAGGGCACCATGCGCATCGGTCTTTATCCCGGCACCTTCGACCCGGTGACGCTTGGCCATATCGACATCATCCAGCGCGCGCTGGCGCTGGTGGACCGTCTGGTGATCGGCGTGGCGATCAACCGCGACAAGGGGCCGATGTTCCGCCTCGAAGAGCGGGTGGAGATGCTGCAATCGGAATGCGCCGCCATCACCGCGCGGCTGGGCGGCGAAATTCTGGTGCATCCGTTCGAAAACCTGTTGATCCATGCGGCGCAGGATGTGGGCGCCACGGTCATCATCCGCGGGCTGCGCGCGGTGGCCGATTTCGAATATGAATTCCAGATGGTGGGCATGAACCGGGCGCTGGATTCGAGCGTGGAAACCGTCTTTCTCATGGCCGATGCACGCCGGCAGGCGATTGCCTCGAAACTGGTGAAGGAAATCGCCCGGCTGGGGGGCGATGTGTCGAAATTCGTCACCCCGGCGGTGGAGGCGCGGCTGCAGGCCAAGCTTGGGCGCTGAGCCCCCGGCAACCGGGCGGCGATCCGGTATTTTGCACCTCGCTGCGGCGGAGGCAGCAACGAAAAAGGGGCCCGAAAGGCCCCCGATCCGCGTCTTTGGCGCGTTTTAGCCGCCGTAAACCGCCTTGTGCGCAATCCGGTGCGCATCGCCGGGGTAGATGTCGAGGTCAAGCGCGATGTTCTGCGGCATCCGCGCAATCTCGTTGCGGGTCTGCACATAGCGGGCGCGTTTCGCGGCGGCGTCTTTCAGTCTGGAAATCAGGTCTTTCATGGTCCCTCTCAGGGTCAACGCGAGGCCCCATTGCCCCGCGCCCCCAAGATGGGCCTTTGTGGTGGCGCTAACAACCCCCGCGCCGGTCAATGCTGCATTGCAGCAATTGCATAGCGAAAAAGGGGCCGCAGATCGCAGCCCCTTCTTCTTCTTGGTGCAAATACTCACTTGAACGGGCGTCCGCCCGGTTCAGATCAGTTTGCCCATCGCCACGGCGGTATCGGCCATGCGGTTGGAAAAACCCCATTCGTTGTCATACCAGGTCAGGATGCGCACCATCGTGCCCTCCATCACCTTGGTCTGATCCATGTGGAAGATCGAGCTGTGCGGGTCGTGGTTGAAGTCGGTCGAGACGTTGGGCCGGTCGGTGAAGCCCAGAACGCCCTTCAGCGCGCCATTGGCGGCGGCGCGGATGGCGTCATTCACCTCGGCCACGGTGGTGGCGCGCTTGGCCTCGAACACGAGGTCAACCACCGAAACGTTCGGCGTGGGCACGCGGATCGCCACGCCATCAAGCTTGCCCTTCAGTTCGGGCAGCACCAGGCCCACCGCCTTGGCGGCCCCGGTCGAGGTCGGGATCATGCTCAGCGCCGCGGCGCGGGCGCGGTAAAGATCCTTGTGCATCGTGTCGAGCGTGGGCTGATCGCCGGTGTAGCTGTGGATCGTGGTCATGAAGCCCTTTTCGATGCCGATCACATCGTTGAGCACCTTGGCCACCGGGCTGAGGCAGTTCGTCGTGCAGGAGGCGTTCGAGACAACGATATCGTCTTTCGTCAGCGTGGCGTGGTTGACGCCATAGACGATGGTTTTGTCGGCATTGTCGCCGGGGGCAGAAATCAGCACGCGCTTGGAGCCGTTTTCCAGATGCGCCTGGCATTTTTCCTTGCTGGTGAAAATGCCGGTGCATTCCATCACCACATCGACATTGCTCCAGGGCAGGTCGGCCGGGTTGCGCAGCGCGGTCACCTTCATCTTCCCGCGGCCGACATCGATCCAGTCTTCGCCGGTGGTCACTTCGGCAGGAAAGCGGCCATGCACCGAATCAAACCGCAGCAGATGCGCGTTGGTTTCCACCGGGCCCAGATCGTTGATCGCCACCACCTCGATATCGGTCCGCCCCGATTCGATGATGGCGCGCAGCACATTGCGCCCGATCCGCCCAAATCCATTGATCGCTACCTTCACCGCCATATCGGCCTCCTTTGGCTTTGCCATGCAGTCTGCTTAGTCCTGCGCAAACTTCGCCAACGCGGCAGAAAGGTCAACAAGCAAGTGGCCGGTTCAGCGCCAGAAGGCGATCAACTCGATCAGATCGACGGTTTCGCGCGCCATGAAGACCGCCCCGGCGCCGTCATAAAGCAGGACGTCGCCCAGCACGCAGGCCAGAACAAGGGCCGCCAGCCCGATGGCGATGGGGGTGTTCATCCGCGTCCTCCCGGCCCGATCCCCGGCCCGATGCCGGTGCCGCCTTGCCCCCGGTCGATCTGCGCGGAGGCGGGCAGCCCCGCTGGTTGGTTCAGACCCCGCCAACAGATCGATGCCCGCCGCCATGGTCGCTTGGGCGCAGGATAGACGAAGCGGGCGCCCAGGTGAAGCCGCCCGGCAACCGGGTTTCGGGCGCGGGGGGCGGGCTCGCGTCACCTTGCCTCCCCGCCGCGGAAAAAGGGCACTTGGCCGCCCGCCGCCGTGGCCGCCCGTCACTCTGTCACCCGTCACTCTGGCCGCCCGCCGCCTTGGAGGCCCGTCACTCTGGCACCCGTCACTGACGGCCCGTCGCCCTGACCGCCCGTTGGCGCCCCCGCCACCTTGGCCGGGCCGCCTGTCCCCGTTACCTTGGCCGGGCGGGTTATTCGCTGTCTTCGGCCACAAGGAAAATCTCGGCGCGGGCCTCGAGGTCGCGGATCGCCGCCACCACCTCGCTCATCGCCTCTTCCACGTCCTTGTCCTTGACCTTGCCAAGGTTGGCCATCTCGTCGCGCAGGTTCTGCGCCATGCGCTGCGACATGTTGGACAAGATGAAACTGGCGGCTTTTTCGTCGTCGCCCTTGGCCCCCGCCAGCGCCAGCACAAGCCGCGCCTGATCGACGGCGCGCAGGATCTTGGGAATGTCGCGCGGATCGATGCGGCTGGGAATATTGGTAAAGGTAAAGATCGCCTTGCGCACCTGCTCGGCAAAGATCTTGTCGTCTTCCTCCAGCCCCCGCAGCACCTCGTCACGGGTGGCGGCGGGCGAAAAGTTCAGGATTGCGCCGACCCGCTCCACCGGGCCGGTGTCAAAGGCCTTGGGCGGCACCGCATCAAGCTGCCCCGCCAGCGCCAGACCGATGCGCTGCACCGTCTCGGGGGCGACATTGCCGGTCAGCGAGACGGCATAGGCCAGTTTGCGGGCCTTTTCGCCGGGGATCTTGCCCAGCAGCTCGGCCGATTTCGCCACCGAGAGTTTCGACAGCATCACCGCCCCCACCTCGGTGCTTTCCTCCAGCAGGACCGGCAGCAGCAGATCGGCCGAGAGCCCGGCAATGCGTTCCCAGGGGTCCGCCCGCGAGGTGCCCGAGGCCATGCGGCGGATACGGGTTGCCGCCGAACTGGAAAGCTGCCCGTCCAGCAGGCTCAGCGCACCATCCAGCCCGCCCGGAAAGGTCAGCCCGACCGCCTCAAGCTCGGTGCAGAATTCCTCCACCACCTGATGCAGCGTGTCGCGGTCGATCAGCTTCATTGCGGCGATCTGTTCGGCCAGGTTGGTCTGGTGATCGTCGCTCAGCTCCGCCAGCGGCAGTTTCAGCCCCTGCGAGGCCAGAAGCCGCACGATGATCGCCGCCTTTTGCCGACGCGTCAGCCCCGGCCGGGAAAACCCCGGCGCGGCCAAATGGCCGAGCGGCTTTCTGGGTGCGATGGCATTCACGCGCGCCTCCGGGCTGTGAGCGGTCTGCCCGGAGCTTCGCACGGAGCCGTTAAGGCCGGGTGAACATCGCCCTCAACTCGAGGGCAGAACACAGCTTTTCGTTGTCGCATCCCAGTGCTGCCCGTCGGGGCATTCAAAACGGATCCGGTCGTTGCACCCTTCGGCGGCGGCGCCGAGCGGCGCCACCACGAGGGCCAGCGCCAAGAGAAGTTTCGCGGTCATCGGGCATCTCCCTTGCCAATGCCCCCAGCCTGCCCCGAATCGTCCCCTGGCGCCTAATCACGTTTTGGCTCAGCCGCCAAAGACCCGCGCGAAAATCGTATCGACATGTTTGGTGTGATAGCCAAGGTCGAATTTTTCCGCGATCTCGGCGGGGGAAAGCGCGGCCGTCACCTCGGGGTCATTGAGCAGCTCGGTCTGGAAATCGGCGCCCTGTTCCCAAACCTTCATCGCGTTCCTTTGCACCAGACGATAGCTGTCCTCGCGCGAAACGCCGGCCTGCGTCAACGCCAGAAGCACCCGCTGGCTCATCACCAGGCCTTTGAACTTGTTCATGTTTCGAGCCATGGTCTCGGGGTAGATCACCAGGTTTTCCACCACGCCCGCCAGCCGGTTGAGGGCAAAATCAAGGGTGATCGTGGCATCGGGGCCAATGGTGCGCTCCACCGAGCTGTGCGAGATGTCGCGCTCATGCCAGAGCGCCACGTTTTCCAGCGCCGGCACCACCGCCATGCGCACCAGCCGCGCCAGACCGGTCAGGTTTTCGGTCAGCACCGGGTTTCTCTTGTGCGGCATCGCCGAAGAGCCCTTCTGGCCTTTCGAGAAAAACTCCTCCGCCTCCAGCACCTCGGTGCGCTGCATGTGGCGAATTTCGATGGCGACGTTTTCGATGCTCGAGGCGATCACCCCCAGCGTGGCAAAGAACATCGCATGGCGGTCGCGCGGGATCACCTGGGTCGAGATCGGCTCGGGGCGCAGGCCCAGCTGCGCGCAGACATGATCCTCGACCGCCGGGTCGATATTGGCGAATGTGCCCACCGCCCCCGAAATCGCGCCGGTGGCCACCTCCCAGCGGGCCTTTTCCAGCCGGTTCTTGTTGCGCTCCATCTCGGCGTAAAACCGCGCGAAGGTCAGGCCCATGGTGGTGGGTTCGGCATGAATGCCGTGCGAGCGCCCGATGCGCACATGATCCTTGTGCTCATAGGCGCGTTTCTTCAGCGCCGCCAGCAGCCGGTCCATGTCTTTCAGCAAAATATCGCTGGCGCGGACAAGCTGGATGTTGAAGGTGGTGTCGAGCACATCCGAAGAGGTCATGCCCTGATGCACAAAGCGCGCATCCTCCGCGCCGATATGCTCGGCCAGATGGGTCAGAAAGGCGATCACGTCATGCTTGGTCACCGCCTCGATCTCATCGATGCGGGCGACGTCGAATTGCACATCCTTCGCCCGCCAGACCGCCTCGGCATTGGCCTTGGGGATCACCCCAAGGGCGGCCTGCGCGTCGCAGGCATGGGCCTCGATCTCGTACCAGATGCGGAACTTGGTGGCAGGTTCCCAGATATCGACCATCTCTTTGCGGGAATAACGGGGGATCATGGCGGGCCTCTCGTTGTCATGGGGTTGGCGGGCTTCTAGACTGTGGCCGGTCACGGGGCAAGGAAAAGGGCGCAGGTGATGCCGGAACTGGCCGATTTCAGCGGGCAATGGGCACTGTCGCGGCAGGTGGAACTGGCCGGGGGCGCCTGGGCGCGGTTCGAGGGGCGGGCCGCCTTCGTGCCGGCGGGGCCGGGGCGGCTGGCCTACCGCGAAGAAGGGTTGCTGAGCCCGCCCGGAGCGGTGGCGCCGCTGCGGGCCGAACGCAGCTATCTGTGGTGCGCCGAGGGCGACGAAATTGCGGTATTCTTTGACGATGGCCGGCCTTTTCACCGCTTTTGTGCCGCCCGGCCCGAGGCCAGCCATTGGTGCGACCCCGACCAGTATGATGTGCGCTACGATTTCACCCTCTGGCCCGAATGGCACAGCGCCTGGCAGGTGCGGGGGCCGCGCAAGGAGTACCGGCTGACCTCGCAGTTCCGCCGGGCGGGCTAGGGCTCCCCCCTGCAGCGTTGGGCCCCCCTCCCGCACAGGTATTTCCGGCAAGATGAACGGGCTCGGGGTGGTTTCATCTTGCCAGAAATACCTCGAGGGGGGAATTGGCCGAACGGCCAAGGGGGGCGCGCAGCCCCCTCTGGCGCCCGATCCGGCGAAGCCCGGCTTGTGTCGGCACGCGAATCCTGCAACTCAGAGGGAATGAGTGAGGAGTGTCTGTCATGGGGGTGAGGGCGCGATGACACAGCCGCAGCCGGCACGCCTGAACCCGTTGCGTCATCTGGGCCCGGTGGTGCTTGGCTTTGCGCTTTTTGCGCTGGGCCTTTGGGCGCTGCATCACCTGCTCCGGCCGGTCAATGCCGCCGATGTCATCGCGCAGATGCGCGCCACGCCCTGGTGGGTGCTGGGGGTGGCGCTCGGCGCCACGGCGCTGGGCTATGCGGCGCTGGTGGGCTATGACTTCTGGGCGCTGCAATATCTTGAAAAGAAACTGCCTTTGGGCGTGGTGGGGCTGGGCGGCTTTCTGGGATATGCCTTTGGCAACACGATCGGCATTTCGGTGCTTTCGGGCGGCGCGGTGCGCTATCGGATCTATTCCGCCTTCGGGTTGAATGCGTTCGAGGTGGCGGCGCTGGCCTCTTATATCGCGCTTGCCATGGGCACCGGGCTGACGCTGGTGGGGCTTTTTGCGCTGGCGGCGCATCCGGCTGCGCTGACCGGGCTGGTGCCGCTGGCGCCGGGGGCGGTGCGGGCGCTGGCGCTATTGGGCGGGGGCGGCACGGTGGCGCTGCTTTACGCGCTCTCGTTTTCCGGGCGGGTGCTGAAATGGCGGCGCTGGGAAGTGTCGATGCCGCGGCCGCGGATTTTGACCGGGCAGATGGTGGTGGCGCTTTTCGACAGTTCGATGGCGGCGCTGACGCTTTATGTGCTCTTGCCGGCGGGGGCACCGGATTTCATCACCTTCCTGGCCATTTACGCCACCGCCACCATGGTGGGGGTGCTTAGCCATGTGCCGGGCGGGGTGGGGGTGGTTGAAACCGTGGTGATGGCGGCGATGCCGCCGGGCACGGCCCTGGGCGAGGTGGCGGCCGCGCTGCTGCTGTTTCGCATGATCTACTATCTTCTGCCCTTCGCGCTGGCCTTTGTCATCGTCTCGCTCAACGAGGCGCGGCTGGCGGGGGGCTGGGCGGTGCGGCTTTTCGGCGAGATCTCCGAGCCGATGCGACCGGCCTTCAACGCCGTGGCGGGCATGGTGCCCTGGCTTTCGGGTGCCTGGGCCTTCGGGCTTGGCGCCTATCTGGTGGTGGTGTCGCTGCTGCCCTCGGTGCATCCGCTGCATGACGAGGATGATCTGGTGGGGGCGATCCTGCTCGAGGGGGGGACGCT
>CAZPWV010000099.1:0-2533 GCA_964590825.1 uncultured Rhodobacter sp.
ATGCAGGCGGCGGCGCAAAAATGGATCGACAGCTCCATTTCCAAGACCATCAACTGCCCCGAAGATATCGGCTTTGACGATTTCCAGTCGGTCTATATGGCCGCCTTTGAAAGCGGCTGCAAAGGCTGCACCACCTATCGGCCCAATGCGGTGACGGGCTCGGTGCTGACGGTTTCGCAGACATCGGAAAAGACCCCCGAGACCGACAAGGGCGCCGAAGTGGTCTATCTCACCGAGCCGCTCGACCGTCCGGCGGCGCTGGAAGGGGCCACCTACAAACTGAAATGGCCTGCCAGCGAACATGCGATCTACATCACGGTGAACGACATCGTGCAGTCCGGGCACCGGCGGCCCTTCGAGGTGTTCATCAATTCGAAGAACATGGAGCACTACGCTTGGACGGTGGCGCTGACGCGGATGATTTCGGCGGTGTTCCGGCGCGGCGGCGATGTGAGCTTTGTCGTCGAGGAGCTGAAGGCCGTGTTCGATCCGCGCGGCGGGGCCTGGATGGCGGGGCAATACATCCCCTCGATCCTGGCCGCCATCGGCGGCGTGATCGAACGGCATCTGGTCACCACCGGGTTCATCGCGGGCGAGGGGATGGGGCTGAAAAGCGACCCCCGCGCCGAGGCAATGGTGGTGGGCGAGGCGCCGCGCGGCGCCGCCTGCCCGGCCTGTGGTTCCTATGCGATGCGCAAGGTCGAGGGCTGCATGGTCTGCGCCGATTGCGGGCACAGCAAATGCGGCTGAGCGCGCCCGTGGCGGCCTTTGCGCCTGCCCCCGTTCTGCGGGCCGTGCCGCTGGCCGTGTCGCGGCGGCGCTCAGTCCGGGTTTGAGCCGCCCATCAACTGCCGCAGCCCGACCACGGCGCCCAGAAGGATAGCCGCCAGCGTGACCGGCCCCGACCAGGCCAGCGCGGCAAAGCCGGTTACCCCCTGACCCACCGAACAGCCCATCGCCACGACCCCGCCGATTCCCATCAGCGCGGCGCCGCTGACCTGGCGGCCCAATTCGCGCGGGTCTTCGCAGGCCTCCCATTTGAACAGGCCGCGAATCATCGAGCCCAGCAGCGCCCCTGCCATCACCCCCACCACCGAGCCCACCGAAAAGGTTATGCCCCCCGCGGTCGAGGTCATCAGCCAGATCAGCGTGCGCCCCACCGGCGCGGTGAACGAGGGGCCCTCGGGGGAAATCTCGCCCAGGCTGGCCGCGCTCAGCCAGGTGGTGCCGATGAAACACCACACGACCGCCAGCCCCGCGGCCACGCCCCAGCCGATCATCGCGGGGCTGCGGCGCAAGGGCGCATGGGCCAGCGCCCAGCCCAGCACCGCCAGCGCGAGGGCCAGCACGATCACCGTGGCCGGCAGATGCGTCAGCCGGCCCAGATCATGCACGATGCCCTGCGCCTCAAAGGCCTCGGGCTGCGGAAAGGCGGCGTTGCGCAGCGGCGCCAGCGGCCCCGACAGCGCGATGAAGCCAAAGATCCCCATCACCACCACCACCACCAGCGAGCGCATGTCGCCGCCGCCAAAGCGCACCAGCGCGCCAAAGCCGCAATTGCCCGCCAGCGCCATGCCATAGCCAAAGACCAGCCCGCCCAGCACCGAGGCCAGCGGGTTCCATTTCAGCGCGTGGTAAAAAGTGGCGCCCAGGTCGATCAGCCCGGCCATGGCGCCGAATTGCGTGCCCAGTATCGCCACGCCCAGCACGATGCCCCAGAGCCGGGCCCGTTTCTGATCCTTGCCATAGACCGCCGATTCAAGGGCGCCAAGCGTGCAGAAATCTCCCAGGCGGGCGGCCAGCCCCAGCACCAGCCCACCGGCCAGCCCAACCAGCGCCGCCAGCAGCCCGAATGGAAGTTCTTGCATCCGTTCCTCCCCTGCCCGCCGCGACACCGGCGGTGCGTTCTTGCAAAGACTGCTCCGCCCCGGCCCAAGGGCTAGAGCGGCTTGCCAAACAACCTTTCCAGCAATTCCAGCATTTCGCCCACCTTCGGGTCAAGCAACGAATAATAGATCGCCTGCCCCTCGCGCCGGGCGCTGACCAGCCCCTCAAGGCGCAGCCGCGCCAGTTGCTGGCTGACCACCGCCTGCCGGCACGACAGCAGGTTTTCCAACTCGGTCACGCTTTTCGGCCCGCTGCGCAGATGCAGCAAAATGGTCAGCCGGCCATCATGGCCAAGCGCCTTGAGAAAATTCGCAACATCCCCGGCCCGCGCCAGCACATGCCCGTAGCCATCGGCGCCGGCGGCGGTGAGTTCCTGCTGTGTTCGGTCGTCCAAGGGTGCATCCTGCCGGCAAAGCGTTGCCGGAGCAGTTATGATCTGTCCCCGCTGCAACTGCAACACTCCCGTGGCTGGGCGGAGGGGGTGGCGGCATCGCGCCCGCGGCCACTGCCGAACTGATGGCCGATCTGCGCATACGAATCGACGATCGCTGAGCCGCTTTGGCCGGTCAAACCGTAGGACTGGAAGATCACCGGCACCGCGCCGTGGCGATGCATCTCGTCGATTCGCTCACCATAGGCAGCCAGC
>CAZPWV010000099.1:2543-6585 GCA_964590825.1 uncultured Rhodobacter sp.
GCCGCAAAGGTTACATCGCCCCGGCTCCGGCAATCATTTGCGCCAGCATCGGCCAAAAGAAATCCTCGCCCGGATAGCCCTCGATCCGGCCGACCTCCTGGCCGTCTTGCAGCAAAATGAAGGTGGGGGTGAAGACGGGTTTCGAGACCAGCGTCATCCCCTCGGGCAGGGGGCCGCGCAATTGCACCGGGCGCAGCGGCGCGGCCTTGCCCTCCGCGGTGAGCGGATATTCCGGGCCGACCTCTTCGTGCCAGCGTGCGCAATAGGCGCAGCCCGGCTGCTCCACCATCAACAGCTCGGTTCCGGCCGCCGCCGTCAGGGGCGAAAGCAAAAGGATCAGCGCCGCAAGCAGACCGGAAAGACGCATGTTGACAGCCTCATTAGAACATAGAAATATCGTAATATACATTGCCCTTCGGGGCAAGCATGGCTTCGGGGAGGGAAGCAATGCTGACAGACATCAGCTTTGGGGGCGCGGCTCTGGCCGGGCTATTGGCGTTTTTCTCGCCCTGCATCCTGCCAATGGTGCCATTCTACTTCAGCTATATGGGCGGCATGTCGGTGGCCGAACTGCGCGGCGAGGGCGAAATTGCCCCCGGCGCCGGGCGGCGGCTGTTCATCTCGGCGCTCTTTTTCGCGCTGGGGGTGACCACGATCTTCGGGCTGATGGGGCTGGGCGCCACCGCCGCGGGCCAGGCTTTTCGCGCCTGGAAAGAGTGGCTCACCTACGGCGCCGCCGCCGTGATCTTTGTCTTCGGGCTGCATTTCCTGGGCGTGATCCGCATTCCGCTGCTGATGCGCGAGGCGCGGATGGAAAGCAAGGGCGACCCGAAAACCGTGCTTGGCGCCTATCTCATGGGGCTGGCCTTCGGCTTTGGCTGGACGGCCTGCGTTGGCCCGGTGCTGGCCTCGATCCTGCTGATGGCTTCCACCAAGGACACGCTTTGGCAGGGCACGGCGCTGGTGCTGACCTTTGGCCTGGCGATGACCTCGCCCTTCGTCATCGCCGCCGGCTTTGCCCGGCCGTTCCTTGGCTGGGTGGCGCGCAACCGCGCGCTGATGGGCCATGTGGAAAAGGCGATGGGGGTGATGCTGATCCTCTTCGCCGTGCTGATTGCCACCAATTCCGTCTCGATCCTGTCGGATTGGCTGATCCGCCATTTCGACTGGACCGCCACCGTCAAATAGGAGGTTTCGCCATGGCTCGCCTGCTCGCCACCGTCGCCCTTGCCCTTTTGCCCTTTACCGCCGGCGCTGCCGAGTTGGGGCCCGAACTGGGCGATGACGGGCTGCACAAACCCACCTGGCTGCGCGACACGTTCAAGGATTTGCGCGAAGACCTGGCCGAGGCCAATGCCGAGGGCAAGCGGCTTCTGGTCACCGTCGAGCAGCGCGGCTGCATCTATTGCACCAAGATGCACGAAGAGGTCTTTCCCGATCCGAAGATCGACGCGCTGATCCGCGAAAACTACTTTGTCGTGCAACTCAACCTGTTTGGCGATCTCGAGGTGACCGATTTCGACGGCAAGGTGCTGAGCGAAAAAGACATGGCGATGCGCTGGGGCGTGATGTTCACCCCCACGCTGATCTTTTTGCCCGAGGCGGTGGAGGAGGGCAAAACCGCCGCCGAGGCTGCCGTGGCGATGATGCCGGGGGCCTTTGGCAAAGGCACCACCGAGGCATTGCTGATCTGGGTGCGCGACCATGGCTATGACAAGGGCGAGAACTTCCAGAAGTTCGTGGCCGAGCAAATGAAGGCGCAAAGCGAATAAAAACAATGGGTTGTAACCGCTATATAGGAATATTCGCAAATCCATATATTTCTCTTGCATGAGGCGCTTTGTCGCGGCTATCGTCGGATTCGGGAGAGATCAGGGAGGATCACCATGACACGCTACGCCTTGCTGGCGGGGGTTGTTGCCGTTTGCGCGGCGCTGCCCGCAGCCAGCGAAATCGCCCCGAAGGACGTCGTCTATGCAGAAGGGGCGGTTGCCGCCTCGCTGACCGGAACTGCCGGCGATCCTGCCAATGGCATCAAGGTCATGACGACCAATGCAAAGGGCAACTGCGTTGCCTGCCACGTCGTCGAGGCGCTGCCCAATCTGCAGTTTCCGGGCGATATCGCGCCCGCGCTCGATGGTGTGGCCGACCGCTATTCGGAGCCGCAACTGCGCGGCATCGTGGCCAATGCCAAGCACACGTTCGAAGGCAGCTTCATGCCGGCCTTCTACAAGACCGAGGGCTTCGTGCGCCCCGGCAACGCCTATACCGGCAAGGCCCCGGAAGGGGATCTGCCGCCGATCCTGAGTGCTCAGGAGATCGAAGACGTCATCGCCTATCTGCTGACGCTGAAGCAGTAACCGGGCCCAGGATCAGAGGAGACCAAGAATGAAACTTTCCAGACGCAATGCTCTTTGGGTGGGCTTTGGCGGCATGGCGGCGGCAACGCTGGCCAATCCGGCCTTTGCCGCAACCGTGGAAGAGCTGACCGCGGGCTTCACCGGCGGCGCCGCGCCCGCCGCCGATGGCATCACGCTGACCGCCCCGGAAATTGCCGAAAACGGCAACACGGTTCCGATCGCCGTCGATGCGCCCGGCGCTGTGGCGATCATGCTTCTGGCGGCGGGCAACCCCGAGCCGGCGGTGGCCACCTTCACCTTTGGCCCCGGTGCCGGCAGCCAGATGGCCGCCACCCGCATCCGCCTGTCGAAGACGCAAGACGTGGTCGCACTGGCGAAAATGGCCGATGGCTCGATCAAACAGGCCAGCGCCACCGTGAAAGTCACCATCGGCGGCTGCGGCGGCTGATTCAGGGAACAAGGAGAAACACCATGGCAAATGACGCAAAACCGCGCGTGAAAGTTCCCAAATCGGCCAAGGCCGGGGACGTCATCACGATCAAGGCGCTGATCTCGCACAAGATGGAATCGGGCCAGCGCAAGGACGCCGAAGGCAAGCTGATCCCGCGTTCGATCATCAACCGTTTCACCTGCGATCTGGGCGGTGTGAACGTGATCGACGTGACGGTGGAACCGGCGGTCTCGACCAACCCCTATTTCGAATTCGACGCCAAGGTCGAGGGTTCGGGCGAGATGAAGTTCACCTGGTATGATGATGATGGTTCCGTCTACGAAGACGCGAAAACCATCGAAATCGCCTGATCGCAGCAGATGTTTGAGGGAGGAAACATCATGCAACGCGCATTCATGAAACTGGCGGCCTCTGCGGCCCTTGGCCTTGCCCTGTCGGGCATGGCCGCCCTTGCCGACCCGGTCGATGACACGCTGGTCGTCGAAACCGATGACGGCCCGGTGGAGTTTGTCACCAAAACCGCCGCGCCCGAGTTTCTCAAGGGCGAGATGGACACGATCTATTCGGGCTGGCTGTTCCGCGAAGACGACACGCGGGACATGCAGCGCGACGATTTCGACAACCCCGCCATGGTCTTTGTCGATCGCGGCCTTGACAGCTGGAACAAGGCGCAGGGCGCCAAGGGCGAAAGCTGTGCGGGCTGCCATCAGGGGCCGGAAAGCATGGCGGGTCTGCGCGCGGTCACGCCGCGGGTCGATGCCAAGACCGGCAAGCTGATGACGGTGGAAAACTACGTCAATGCCTGCGTCACCGAGCGGATGGGCCTCGAGGCCTGGGGCATGACCGGCGACAAGATGAAAGACATGCTGTCGCTGATCTCGATGCAGTCGCGCGGCATGGTGGTGAATGTCGCCATCGACGGGCCGGCGGCGCCGTTCTGGGAAAAGGGCAAGGAAATCTACCACACCCGCTACGGGCAACTGGAGATGGCCTGCGTCAACTGCCACCAGGACCAGCTGGGCAAGATGATCCGCTCGGACCACCTGAGCCAGGGGCAGATCAACGGCTTCCCGGTTTACCGTCTGAAGGATGCCGGGATGCTTTCGGCGCAGCAACGCTTTGTGGGCTGCGTGCGCGACACCCGCGCCGAGACCTTCAAGCCGAACTCCGACGAGTTCAAGGCGCTGGAGCTTTACGTTGCCTCGCGCGGCAACGGGCTGAGCGTCGAGGG
>CAZPWV010000099.1:6595-7507 GCA_964590825.1 uncultured Rhodobacter sp.
TCCGGCACTGAACCTTGCGGCCCCCGCAAGCCGGGGGCCGATTTCCCAAATGATGAAACGACAGGGCCACGGCCACCGCGTTTGCGCGCGAGATGAGCTTTGCCCGGAGTGATGGAGTGCGCAATGATCTCGCGGCGTGAATTCTTGCAGGCGTCTCTGGCGGCTTCGGCCATTGTCGGCGCCTCGGGCATTGGCAACTGGGGCCGGCTGGCGGCGCAGCAGGCGCTGAGCCAGGACCAGCTTTTGCAGTTCGATGATTTCGGCAATGTCACGCTGATCCACATCACCGACATTCACGCCCAGATCAAGCCGATCTGGTTCCGCGAACCGGAATGGAACATCGGCGTGGGCGATGCCAAGGGCAAGCCGCCGCATGTGGTGGGCAAGGCCTTTCTCGAGATGTTCAACCTCAAGCCCGGCTCGCCCGAGGCCTATGCGCTGACCTATGACGATTACACCGCGCTGGGCAAGGCCTATGGCAAGATGGGCGGCATGGACCGCGTGGCCACGGTGGTCAAATCGATCCGCGCGGCGCGGCCCGACAGTATCCTTCTGGATGGCGGCGACACCTGGCACGGCTCGATGACCTCCTACCTCACCAAGGGGCAGGACATGGTCAATATCATGAATGCGCTGGGCGTGGAGGCGATGACCTCGCATTGGGAATGGACGCTGGGCACCGAGCGGGTCAAGGAAATCGTTGAAACGCAACTGAAATTCCCCTTCCTTGGCGCCAATATCTTTGATGCCGAATGGGATGAACCCGCCTTTGAGCCCTACAAGATTTTCGAGAAGGGCGGGCTGCGCATTGCCGTGATCGGCCAGGCCTTCCCCTATATGCCCATCGCCAACCCGAAATGGATGTTCCCCGAATACTCCTTTGGCATCCGCGAGGAACGGATGCAGGAAATG
>CAZPWV010000100.1:0-7452 GCA_964590825.1 uncultured Rhodobacter sp.
CCAAAGGCCGATTTGCGGCCCAGCCAGATGCGCCGGGCCTCTTCGGCGCTTTGCGCCTCGCGGAATTCGATGGGCTCATGGCGCGCGGCAATCTGGCGGATGAGGCCCAACTGCTCGGCAATTTCCGCAGGCGCCCCCTCGCATTCGACAATCAAAAGCGCCTCGCAATCGGGGTAGCCGGCACCGCAAAAAGCCTCGGTCGCCTCGATGCAGGGCCGGTCCATGAACTCGATGGCAACGGGCAGGATGCCGGCGCGGATGATATCGGCCACGCAGGCCCCGGCCACCTCATTGGCGCCAAAGGCGATGAGCACCGGCCGTGCGCCTTCGGGCTGGCGCAGGATGCGCAGGGTGGCTTCGGTCACCACGCCCAACTGCCCCTCCGAGCCGCAGACGACGCCCAGCAGGTCAAGCCCGGCGGCATCGCAGAACGGCCCGCCCAGATCGACCACCTCGCCCGCCATGGTGACAAGCCGCACCCCCATCAGGTTGTTGGTGGTGACACCGTATTTGAGGCAATGTGCGCCCCCCGAATTCATCGCGATATTGCCGGCAATCGCGCAGGCGAGCTGGCTGGAGGGGTCGGGGGCGTAAAACCAGCCCTCGCCCTCGATCGCGCCGGTGACCGAAAGGTTGGTGCGCCCCGCCTCGACGCGGATAAAACGGTTTTCAGTGTCGATCTCCAGCACTTGCGTCATCCGCGCCAGCCCCAGCACCACCGCATCGGCCGAGGGCATGGCGCCGCCCGCAAGCGAGGTGCCCGCCCCGCGCGGCACCACCGGCACGCGCAACTCGTGGCAAAGCCGCAAACAGGCCGCCACCTCTTCGGTGGAGCGCGGCAGAACCACGGCGAGGGGCGCACAGCGATAGGCCGAAAGCGCATCGCATTCATAGGCGCGGGTCTCGGTGGGGTCGTCGATCACGGCATCGGCGGGCAGGATGGCGCGCAGGGCGGCAACGATGCGGGCTTTCTCGGCCAGCACGCGGGCGCTGGGAACGGGCATTTCCATGGCTTCCTCTCCCTCATTGGTCAAAACTTATAACCAATTCAACGATTGCGCAAGAAAAAGCGCCACCCCGCCGCGACCAGTCTCAGCGCAGGATCGGCGGCTTTGACGGGTCCATCCCCGGCATGGTGGGCCGGAGTTCCTGCACCTCTTCCACCGCGCGCTCGGGCAGGTGCAGGATCAGCGCCTTTTCCATCAGCGCTTCGGTGGCGGGGTCATCCTCGGCCAGGAAGGTCACGTCCAACTCACCCGCCTCCAGCCCGGAAAAGGCCAGCGCCTCGCCCATCGCCTTGGCAATGCCGGGCCGGGCCGGCTCGGGCGCCCCCACCAGCGCCAGCACATGGCCGCGCCCGCCGCCCTCATAGGTGACGCCGGCCAGCGCGGCATGGCGGACCAGCCCGGCAATCTGGGCGAATTTCGCCTCGAAGGCGGGCAGCAAGAGGCCCAGAATGGCGGGCGGCAAGCCGGGAGCCTCAAAGGCAAGCGGCCGCTCCGATCTGGCCTCGGGCGCATGGGTCAGCGTGTGGGTGAGCCACTCAAGCGCCTCGGGCGGCAGCAGCATCGCGCTATCCGCCACGCCCAGATTGATGCCCAGCCCCAGCCCCTCACCGGCGAGGTTCTGCGCAATCACCCGCCCCGGCAGCGCGGCATAGGGCGCCACCGCGCCGACAAATTCGGCCAGCCGCTCCTCGGTGTCGAAGGCCAGCACGAAATCGCCCTCCTCGGTCTCGAACAGTTGCGGCGTGATATTGTCACCCTCGGGCTCTTCCTCGAGCAGCACGAAAAGCTCGGCATCGGCCAGACGGTCATAAACCGCCAGCCGCAGGGCTTCGTTGTCGGGCGCGGCTTCCATTGCGGCATGGGCGCGGTCATAGGGGGTCATGCGGCTCTCCTTGCCAGATGGCGCAGGGTTGGGGCGCGGCGGGTTGGACGCGCAACTGATGTCCTGCCGTATTGCCCCGCGCCGCAAGGAGCAATACGGCACAGGCGGAAATCCGGCACAGGCCGGGCCGATCTTCGTTTCGTGAGCCGCAACAAATCACGCCGCATTGTATATCTGATGCGAAATCGGACATAATGTCGCCGGAATGTGGATATAGGTGCTTTTGTAAACCAAATCCGGTCACCATCTCAGAACCGGGACAAGAGGCGGCACGGCAAGCCGGGGAGCGATGCTCGAATTCGAGAATGTCAGCAAGTCCTTCTGGACGGGCAAGCGGCGCAAGGTCATCCTCGACCGGGCGTCGTTTCGCGTCGAACTGGGCAACAGCCTGGGCATTCTGGCCCCCAACGGCACCGGCAAGACCACGATCATCAACATGATGGCCGGGCTGGAAAAGCCCGACGAGGGCGAGATTCGCAAATCCTGCCGGGTGTCGTTTCCGCTCGGCTTCATGGGCGGGGTCGTGAACAAACACACGGCACGCGAAAATTCACGCTTTATCGCAAGGCTGTACGGCCTCGATCCCGATTACGTCGAAGCCTTTTGCCGCTGGCTTTGCGGGATCGAGGAATATTTCGACATGCCGGTGGGCACCTACAGCCAGGGGATGCGGGCGCGTTTCACCTTTGCGCTGCTGCTGGCGCTCGAATTCGACATCTACCTGATCGACGAGGGGATGCCCTCCACCACCGATGTGGAGTTCAACCGCAAGGCCGGTTCGATCCTGCGCGACCGGCTCAAGGAAGCCACCGTCATCGTCGTCTCGCATCAGGCCAGCACGCTGGAAAAATTCTGCCGCTCGGCGGCGGTGCTGCGCGACGGGCAGATCTACATGTTCGACACTCTGGAAGAAGCGAAACGGATGTATGACTATCAATCCTAAAGCGACCCGCTACCGCATCCGCCGCGCCAATCCGATCTTGCTGGGCGAGCCGGGGCAGGCGCGGATGCATCCGGTCGAAGATCTGGCCCGCCGCCGTGCCACCCGCAGCGAGGCCCCGGCTGAAGCCCCGGTTGGGGCGCCGCCGCGGACCGCTGCCGCCATCGACGCTGTAACCTCCAATCCTGGCCCGACCAATCCTGACAGTGTCGCGCCCACCCCGATCGACCCCGCTGCAATTTTCGAACCGCAAGACGACGGGTTCGGCGAGATGCGCTTTTCCAATGCCGCGCGCGGGCGTGGCGACGAGGTGCTTGCCCCCGAAGAACAGACCTCCGAGGAAGAGATCGACGCGATCCGCGCCGAGGGGCTGACCGGGCGGCAATTGCGCCTGGCGCGACGCACCGCACAAAAACACGGCATCGAGGCGACCTCGGATTTCGAAGCGGTGCGAATGCTGCGCCGGCGCGGCATCGACCCGTTCGATCGCGGCGCGCTGCTGGCGCTGGAAAAGGCCGACGAGGCGGCGGTGGCGCAGGTCACCGCGCCCAGGGCCCCGGCGATGGCGCCAAACCCGTCCGGTTCGGCCACCACCAAGGCGCTGGCCCGGATCGACGGTTCCGGCGCCGATACCCGCGTGCAACTGCCGCAGACGATGAAGCCCGCGCAACTGCCCGCCCCGCCCGGCGCCGCCCCCATCGACGAGGCGCAGCGGGCGCGCGAAATCATCCGCATCCAGCGCGACATTGCCCGGCGGCGGCGGCGCAAACTGGTGCTGCTGGCGGCCCGGCTGAGCTTTTTCGTCTTTCTGCCCACACTGCTGGCGGGGTGGTATTACTTCGTCATGGCCACGCCGATGTATGCCACGAAGACCGAATTCGTGATCCAGAAGGCCGAGGGGATGTCGGGTGCGGGGGGGCTGGGCAGCCTGTTTTCGGGCACGCAACTGGCCACCAACCAGGATTCGGTCACGGTGCAAAGCTTTCTGATGTCGCGCGATGCGATGCTGCGGCTGGAGGCCGAGGAGGGTTTCAAGGCGCATTTCTCGCAGCCGCAGATCGACCCGATCCAGCGCCTTGCCCCCGATGCCACCAACGAAGCCGCCTACAAGCTTTACAAGCGCAACGTGAAGATCGGCTACGACCCGTCCGAAGGGCTGATCCGCATGGAAGTGGTGGCGGCAGATCCGGCGGTGTCGAAGCGGTTCTCCGAAGCGCTGATTTCCTATGCCGAGGGGCAGGTGGACAAACTCACCTCGCGGCTGCGCGAAGACCAGATGAAGGGCGCCCGCGACAGCTATGACGACGCCGAGGAAAAGGTTTTTTCTGCCCAGGCCAAGGTTCTGGAAATGCAGGAAAAAGTCGGCATCATGGACCCGATGGCCGAAAGCACGGCGGTGATGTCTCAGGTTGGGGGCTTTGAAACCGAGTTGCAGAAAAAGCGGCTGGAACTGGGCCAGTTGCTCGACAACGCCCGCCCCAACATGGCCCGCGTCGAAGGCGTCAAGGGCGATATTGCCCGGCTGGAGCAACTCATCGCCGATCTGCGCAGACAGTTGACCGTTCGCAACGGGCAAAGCGACTCGCTCGCCTCGGTGACCGGGCAGCTGCGCATTGCCGAAGCCGAATTGCAGACCCGCCAGGCGCTCTTGTCTGCGGCCGCGCAGCAAATGGAAATCGCCCGGATCGAGGCCAACAAACAGGTGCGCTACCTGGAAATGGGCGTGCGCCCGGTGGCCCCCGACGAGCCCACCTATCCGCGTGCGTTTGAAGATACGCTGCTGGCCTTCCTGATCTTTTCCGGTATTTACCTGATGCTGTCGCTGACCGCCTCGATCCTGCGCGAACAGGTATCCAGCTAAGCCCGGAGGGAAAGATGAAAGACGTGCAAATCGGCGGGCTGACCGTCGGCAACGACCGTGCGCTGACCGTGATTGCCGGGCCCTGCCAGTTGGAAAGCGCGGCCCATGCGCTGATGATCGCGCAAACCATGGCCGAGGCCTGCGCCCGCGCCGGGGCGCAGTTCATCTTCAAGGCCAGCTACGACAAGGCCAACCGCACCAGCCTGAAGGGCAAGCGGGGCCTGGGCATCGAGGAAGGGCTGCGCATTCTCGAACAGGTGCGCCAAACCCTTGGCTGCCCGGTGCTGACCGACATCCACGACCCCGAACAGGCCCGCATCGCCGGCGCGGTGGTCGATGTGATCCAGATCCCGGCCTTCCTGTGCCGGCAAACCGATCTGCTGATTGCGGCGGGCGAAACCGGCGCGGTGGTGAACATCAAGAAGGGTCAGTTTCTGGCGCCCTGGGACATGCCCAATGTCGCCGCCAAGGTCGCCTCGACCGGCAACGAACGCATCTTGCTGACCGAACGCGGCACATCCTTTGGCTATAACGCGCTGGTGGCCGACATGCGTGGCCTGCCCGAGATGATGAAGACCGGCTATCCCGTCATCATGGATGCCACCCATTCGGTGCAGCAACCGGGCGGGCTGGGCGGCGCCTCGGGGGGCCAGCGCGAGATGGCGCCGGTGATGGCGCGGGCGGCGGTGAGCCTCGGGATTGCCGGGGTTTTCATCGAAACCCACGAAGCCCCCGACACCGCGCCCTCGGACGGGCCGAACATGATCGCGCTTTCAGACATGCCGAAGCTGGTCGAAACGCTGATGGGGTTTGACCGGCTGGCCAAGGCAAACCCGATCCGGCTCTGAACCCGGCTCAGGCAGGGGGCTTTGCGCCTCACCCCCCAGGATATTTGCCCACTTTGGAAACACCCGAATTCCAAAGTGGGCAAATATCCCAGGGTGAATTGGCCGCAGGGCCAAGAGGGGCAGCGCCCCTACCAGCTCACTGGGGGGCGGCGCCCCGGCCGCTCAGACGACCTGCCCCGCCGCCCAGGCCGAGGACCAGGCCCACTGGAAGTTGTAGCCGCCCAGCCAGCCGGTCACATCGACCACCTCGCCGATAAAAAAGAGCCCCGGCACGGTCTTTGCCTCCAGCGTTCTGGCGTCGAGCCCGTCGGTGGCGACGCCGCCCAACATCACCTCGGCGGTGCGGTATCCCTCCGAGCCAAGCGGGCGCGGCTGCCAGCGGTGCAGCGCCGCGCCCAGCCGCTCGAGCCCACGGTTCGACTGATCGGCCAGCCGCCCCGACAGCCCCGCCCGCGCCACCACAAAGCCCGCAAGCTTTTCGGGCAGGAGCCGCGCCAGTGCATTGTGCAGCGCCACCTTGCCCGACTGCGCCCGTATCGCGGCCAGTTCGGCAGCAATGTCGCGCCCGGCCGCAAGGTCGATCGTCAGGCTCTCGCCCTCGCGCCAGTAGTTGGACATCTGCAAGATCGCCGGACCGGAGAGGCCCCGATGGGTAAACAGGAGCGCCTCGTCAAAGCCGATGCGGCCCAGGCTCACGCGGGCGGGCACGGCAATGCCCGCCATCGGCGCGGTTTCGGCCAGATCCTGTGGGCCAAGGGTCAGCGCCACCAGACCGGGCCGGGTTTCGGTGACGCGCATCCCGAAGCTTTCGGCAAGGCGCAGCCCCAGCCCGCTGGCGCCCATCTTCGGGATCGATTTTCCGCCCGTGGCCACCACCACCCGCCCCGCACGCAGCACCCCCGCGCCGGTGACCACCTCGAACCCCCCGGCGCGCCGGTGCACCGCCTCGACCGTGCAGCCCAGCCGCAGATCACCGCCCCCCGCGCGCAGATCGGCCAGCAGCAGATCGACCAATTGCCCCGCCTTGCCGTCGAAAAACAACTGCCCCAGATGTTTTTCGTGCCAGGCAATGCCGGCGCGGTCGATGCGCGCAATCATTGCGGCGGGGGGAAACCGGCTGAGCGCCGAAAGCGCGAAGCGCGGGTTTTCCGACAGGAAACGCTCGGCCGCATTGGCCCTTGTGAGGCTGCGGTTGGTGAAATTGCACCGCCCCCCGCCCGAGATGCGGATCTTTTCACCCGGCCGTTCGGCATGGTCGAGCACCGCCACACGCCGCCCCCGGCGCACCGCCTCGCCGGCGCAAAACAGCCCCGCCGCGCCGGCGCCAAGAATGATGACATCGTAATCGGACATGCCCAAGCCCTTGCCCTCCGGCGCGAAAAACTGCAACCGATTTCCAGCATTTTCCGCTTGCGGCCTGCATCGCGCTTGGCTAAATACCCCCGCACAGAGTTGGGGTGTCGCCAAGTGGTAAGGCAGCGGTTTTTGGTACCGCCATTCCCAGGTTCGAATCCTGGCACCCCAGCCAACCACTCACTCTGTTCGTGGCGTCAACCTTTCCAATCTCTTGGTGGTGACGTGGTGGTATGAAGTGCCCCAAGGGATGCCCCAGCGGGTGTTGCGGGTGTCGGGGAGTGATTTTGGCGGGGGCCAGTGTAACGCCCCCTAAAGCAAGCCATAATCCACCCCATTGGCAGCGAAGTCCCTCTCATCCTGCAGGTTCTCGCCGCGTGATCCCAACTCCAAATGGGCGGGATTGATACAGCGCTTGTTATTGCAGCGGTGGCGAACAACATCGTCATAGCCAGCCGCCACCCCGTTCAAGACACAGAAGATAAACCTATACGCTGGCATCTGCCGCCCCATGAACCTTGCCCGTCTTGCATCCTGCGTCGGCGTCTCGATGCAGCCGC
>CAZPWV010000101.1:0-485 GCA_964590825.1 uncultured Rhodobacter sp.
GGCTGGCTCTTGATCCGTCAGCCCGAGACCCTGCCGCCCGAGCGCCGCCGCCCGCTGCGGCCTGCGGCGCTGGCGGCGGCGGCACGCGAAGTGCTGGCCGATCGCGATGTGCGGCTTTACATTTTGGTGATGACGCTGGGCTTTGGTCAGATGTTTGCCCTGCTCTCCTCCTCGCAGCAGCTTTTTGCCGCCTATGGCGCCACCACCAGCTTTCCGAAATGGTTCGCGCTGATGGCGATTTTGGCGGGCACGGGAACGGTGTTCAACGCCCGTTTCGTGATGCGTCTGGGGATGCGGCGGATCGTGCGGGGCGCCTATCTGATGCAGATCGTCGCCTCGGGCCTTATGGCGGGGCTGATTGCAACGGGCGCGGTCGCGGCACCTGCCGGCTTTGGCGCCCTGTTCCTGTGGTCGATCAGCGTCTTCATGATGGCGGGGCTGACCTTTGGCAATCTCAATGCGCTGGCGATGCAGAAAATGGGCCA
>CAZPWV010000101.1:495-1871 GCA_964590825.1 uncultured Rhodobacter sp.
TCGCGGGCATGGCGGCTTCGGTTGTCACCGCGCTTTCGACGGTGGGGGCGGTGGCCATTGCCGCGCCGGTGGGGCAGCTGTTCAACGGCACGGCCACGCCGATCGTCGGGGCAACGCTGATCTGTTCATCGCTGGCCTTTGTGCTGATGCGCCGCACCGCCGAGCACGGCTGAACCGCAAGGGGGGTTTGCCCCCGGCTCTGCCGAGCCTCCCCCAGGATATTTCGCCACTTTGGAATTGGTGTCCGGTCACCGGGTGCGGGGCGGGATCGAGGCGGCGCCAGGCGCGGGTTTTGCGGATTTGCGGGCCTCGATCACCTTTTCAGCCAGGTCGCGGGCGATGGCAAAGGCGCCCTTGATCTTGTCGCCGTCATTGCCCCAGTCGCGCCGCACCACCACCTTGTTGCCGGAAATCCGGGCCATTCCGCGCTCGGCGGTGAGAAATTCCACCAGCCCCGCGGGGTTGGGGAATTTGTCGAGATGGAATTGCACGGTGGCGCCCTTTGGCCCCGCATCCATCCGCGCGATATGGGCGCGTTTGCACATGGCCTTGATCCGCACCACCAAAAGCAGCGTGTTGACCTCGCGCGGGAGCGGGCCGAAACGGTCGATCAGTTCGGCGGCGAAACCTTCGAGTTCGACCTTGCTGGCCAGGCCCGAGAGGCGGCGATAAAGCCCCAGCCGCACATCCAGATCGGCCACGAAGCTTTCGGGGATCATCACCGGCACGCCAAGGTTGATCTGCGGTGACCAATCGCCATCGCCGCCGGTCTCGGTCAACTCGCCCGATTTCAGCCGGGCGATCGTTTCCTCCAGCATCGCCTGATAGAGTTCGTAGCCCACCTCTTTGATATGGCCCGATTGTTCTTCGCCCAGCAGGTTCCCGGCGCCGCGCAGGTCAAGGTCCTGGCTGGCCAGGGTAAAGCCCGCGCCGAGGTTGTCGAGACTGCCCAGAAGCCGCAAGCGCTTGCTGGCCTGCGCCGTCAGCACCATGCGCGGCTTGGTGGTGAGGTAGCAATAGGCCCGCGCCTTGGCACGCCCCACCCGGCCGCGAATCTGGTAAAGCTGGGCCAGGCCGAACATGTCGGCGCGGTGCACCACCATGGTGTTGGCGGTGGGAATGTCGAGCCCGCTTTCGACGATGGAGGTGGCCAGAAGCACATCGTATTTGCCATCGTAAAAGGCGTTCATCCGGTCGTCGAGATCGCCCGCCGCCAGTTGCCCATGCGCGACGATGAAACTCACCTCCGGCACATGGGCGCGTAGGAACTCCTCGATCTCGGGCAGATCGGCGATGCGCGGCACCACGAAAAAGCTCTGCCCGCCCCGGTAATGTTCCCGCAGCAGCGCCTCGCGCAGGGTGACCGCGTCGAACTC
>CAZPWV010000101.1:1881-7365 GCA_964590825.1 uncultured Rhodobacter sp.
CTCGCTGACATAGGTGCGGATGGCAAGGCGATCGACGGGCGGCGTGCCGATGATCGACAGATCCCGCACGCCGGTCAGGCTGAGCTGCAAGGTGCGCGGGATCGGCGTGGCGGTCAGCGTCAGCACATGGATCTCGCTGCGCATCTCTTTCAGCCGCTCCTTGTGGCCGACGCCAAAATGTTGTTCTTCGTCAATCACTAACAAGCCGAGGTTGCGGAATTTCACCGCCCTCGCCAGCACCGCATGGGTGCCGATGACGATATCCACCGTGCCATCGGCCAGCCCCTGCCGGGTGAGTGCGGCCTCTTTGGCGCTGACGAACCGCGACAGCGGCCGGACGCTCAGCGCGGTGCCGCGGAAACGTTCGGCAAAGGTCTTGAAATGCTGGCGGGCCAGCAACGTGGTCGGGGCGATGACCGCCACCTGCTGGCCCGAAATCGCCGCGACAAAGGCCGCGCGCATCGCCACCTCGGTCTTGCCAAAGCCCACGTCGCCGACAATCAGCCGATCCATCGGCGTGCCCGACCCGAGATCGGCGACCACATCGGCAATCGCCGACAACTGGTCTTCGGTTTCGCTATAGGGAAAACGGGCAGAGAAGGCTTCCCATTCGTGGTGGGGGGCCTCGAAAATCGGGGCGGCGCGCAGGTGCCGTTCGGCGGCAATCCGCATCAGCCGGTCGGCGATCTGGCGGATGCGTTCCTTCAGCCGTGCCTTCTTGGCCTGCCAGGCGCCGCCGCCCAGCTTGTCCAGCAGCCCCTCTTCATGGCCGTATCGGCTGAGCAATTCGATATTCTCGACCGGCAGGTAAAGCCGGTCACCGCCCGCATATTCCAAAAGCACGCAGTCATGCGGCGCCCCCAGCGCGGTGATGGTTTCTAGCCCGCGATAGCGGCCGACGCCGTGATCGACGTGAACGACCAGGTCCCCCGGCGTCAGGCTTTGCGCCTCGGTCAGGAAGTTCTCGGCCTTGCGCCGCCGCCGCGGCCGCGTCACCAGCCGGTCCCCCAGCACGTCCTGTTCCGAGATCACCGTCAGGCCATCGGCCTCGAAACCCGCCTCCAGCGCCCAGACCGCCAGCGCCACCCCCGTGGCCTCGGCGTCCACCGCGCTGCCGTCGCGGATCAGCCTTGCACCGCTCAGCCCCTCGTCTTCCAAAAGCCCCTTGAGCCGCTCGCGGGCGCCCTCCGACCAGGACGCGATCACCACCGGGCCAGACCGCATACGCGTCTGAACATGGTCCTTCAACGCCCCGAAAAGACTGACATTTTCAAGTTGGCGCTCGGGTGCGAAATTGCGCCCCTGCCGGCCTTCGGCGTTCAGGATTCCGGGGCCGGGCGGGGCGGGCAGAACCTGCAGGCGCAGCACGCGGCGCACCGCCAAGGCGGCCTGCCAGGCGCTGTCATCAAGGTACAGCAGCTCTGGCGCCGCAGGTTTGTAAACCGAATCCACCCGGTCGCGGCGGCCCATCGCCTCGCGTCTTGTGTCGTATTGATCGGCGATCCCCGCCCAACGCGAGGCCCGCTGCGCCTCGCATTGATCGTCCAGCATCACCGTGGCGGCGGGCAGATAATCGAACAGCGTTTCCAGCCGGTCATGAAAAAAGCCCAGCCAATGTTCCATCCCGGCATGTTTGCGCCCGGCAGAAACCGCCTCATAGAGTGGGTCATCGGCGCCGCCCGCACCAAATTCGACGCGGTAATTCTGCCGGAACCGGGCAATCGAGGCCGGATCCAGCATCACCTCGCTGACCGGAGCAAGATCGATCTGGCTCAGCTTTTCGGTGGTGCGCTGGCTGACCGGGTCGAATCGCCTTGCGCCCTCCAGCACATCGCCGAACAGATCCAGCCGCACCGGCCCTCCCTCGCCGGGGGGGAAGACATCGATGATCCCGCCGCGAATGGCATAATCGCCCGGCTCTGACACGGTGGAGACCGGAGAAAACCCCATCCCGGTCAGAAAATCCCGCAGCCGGCGTTCATCTATGCGCTGCCCGACGCGGGCCGAAAAACTGGCCCCCGCCACCAGGTCACGCCCCGGCAGGCGCTGCATCGCCGCCGACAGCGTGGTCAGCACCACAAAAGGCCCCGGCACCGCCGCCGTGGCCAATGCCGCCAGCGTGGCCATGCGCGCGGCGGAAATCTCGGGGTTGGGCGAGACGCGGTCGTAGGGCAGGCAATCCCAGGCGGGAAACCGCAGCACCACCGTTTGCGGCGCAAAAAACCACAAGGCCGCGCGCATCGCCTCCATCCGGCGGTCGTCGCGGGCAACATGCAGCACCGGCTGGCCCCGCGCCAGTTCCTTCAGCACAAGTTTCGCGTCATAGCCCTCGGGGGCGCCGGAAAGCAGAAAATGGTCCATCCCGCGTGAGGTATCCGGCTGCGCCGCGGTGTCAAGCCCGCTCAGCCCAGCGGCGAGAGTTGCAGGTTCTGCGCCATGCCCCACAGCGCCGAAACGGTGATGGCCACCAGCCCCACCGCCTGCACCGCCACCCGGTGATGCGCCAGGATCCGGGCCACCGTCTCGGGTTCCGGCGCCGCCGCCAGCACCGGCTCCAGCCGCCCGGCGGTATGCAGGCTCATCGCCCCCACCGCCGCCAGCGGCACCGCGATCAACGCCAGAGCCTGGGCGAATTCCACCCGATAGACAAACCCCGTCACCACCAGCGCGCTGAGCAGGAACGAGACCACCAGCGCCAGCGTCACCCCCGCCTCGCGCCCGATGGTCAGCAGCCGGCGGGTGTTGACCGCGGTCAGCATCAGCATGTCTTCGGCCGCCTGCCCGCCCATCCGCCGCGCCCGCAGCACCATGTCAAAGGGCACCCCCAGCACCCAATGCGAGGTGGTGGACCAGATCACCGCCAGCGCGATCCAATACCAGAGATTGGAAAACGAACGCATGTCGATCAGATCGAAGATCGTTTGCAGAATGTTCAAGGCCTTGCCCGCCAAAGGTGATCTGCCCCGGTTTCGCCGATCGGCGGGGCAGTTGCAAGCGGGGCTTGAGCGGCGCGCCGATCCGTGGCACCGAAGGGGCAGAGGAGACCAGCCATGATACCCAGCCTGCCGCCCTTTCCCGCCACCCGCCTGCGCCGGATGCGCCGCAGCCCTGCCCTGCGCGACCTGGCCCAGGAACACCGGCTGAACGTGAACGACCTGATCTGGCCGATCTTCATCACCGATGTTGCCGGGGCCGATGTCGAGATTTCCTCGATGCCGGGGGTGGTGCGGCGCAGTCTCGATGGTGCGCTGCGCGCCGCCGAAGAGGCCGCAACCCTTGGCATTCCGGCAATCTGCCTGTTTCCCTACACCGATCCGGCGGTAAAGACGGAACGCTGCGAAATGGCCTGGGATCCGGACAATTTCGTCAACCGGGTGATCCGCGCAATGAAGGCGGCGGTGCCCGAGGTGGCGATCATGACCGATATCGCGCTTGATCCCTATAATGCCAATGGCCATGACGGGCTGGTGCGGGATGGGGTGATCCTGAACGATGAAACCGTCGAATGCCTGGTGAAGATGGGCCTTGCCCAGGCTGAGGCCGGGGCCGACATTCTGGGCCCTTCCGACATGATGGATGGCCGCATCGGTGCGTTGCGCCAGGCGCTTGAGGCGGCCGGGCACCGCGACATCACGATTTTGAGCTATGCCGCCAAATATGCCTCGGCCTTCTACGGCCCGTTCCGCGATGCGGTGGGGGCCTCTGGCGCGCTCAAGGGCGACAAGAAGACCTATCAGATGAACCCCGCCAATGCCGAGGAAGCGCTGCGCCTCGTGGCGCGCGACATTGCCGAGGGCGCCGATATGGTCATGGTCAAGCCGGGAATGCCCTATCTGGATATCTGCCGCCGGGTGAAGGACGCGTTTTCCATGCCCACCTATGCCTATCAGGTCTCGGGCGAATACGCGATGCTCATGGCGGCGGTGCAAAACGGCTGGCTCGACCATGACAAGGTGATGCTGGAAAGCCTGATGGCCTTTCGCCGCGCCGGATGCGATGGCGTCCTGACCTATTTCGCCCCCCGCGCCGCCCGGCTGATCGGCGGCTGATCGGCAATCTGCCGCCAAAGCCGTGGGCGGGGCTGCAAGATCGGGTGACAGGCGCCGCCACTGGCGCTATGATTCGCGCAAACCGGACGCAAAAGAGCCGGAACAGGAGCGGAGCAAGCAATGAGCAGCATTTCCAGACGAGGCCTTCTTTTGGCGGGCGGGGCAAGCCTTGGGCTGGCCGCATGCGGCAACGGGGTCGGGTCGGCCGGTGGCGCCAAGATCGATGCCCGTGTCGATGCAACCCGCGATTACATGGTGCGGGAATTTCCCTCGACCCAGCAGTTGCTGGGCAAATCGGTGGGCGTGCTTTACATGCCGCTGATGACCGAGGCGAGTTTCGGCTTTGGCGGCGCCTACGGCACCGGGGCGCTGCGCATCAACGATGTGACGGTCGATTATTATTCCGCCGCCTCTGCCACCGTGGGCTTTCAGATCGGCGCACAGCAATATGCCCATGCGCTTTTCTTCATGACCGACAAGGCACTGGCCGATTTCCGCCGCGCCGATGGCTGGGAACTGGGCGCCGATGCGCGCTACGCCCTGCCCGATGGCGGCGCCGCCGCCGGCACCGACACCACCACGAGCCTCGCTCCGGTGATCGTGCAGGTGTTCGGCCAGTCGGGGCTGATCATCGGGGTCTCGCTGGCCGGCACGAAATACACCCGCATCATCCCCTGAGGCGCCACCTCCCGGAGGCGCAACAGGCGCGGAAGCGCCGCGCCAGACCGGGCGCCCGCGTTTTTCACGCTGCCCTCCGCGACGACGGGCAGGCTTGACCGGCCTGGCCCGACGTGCTATGCTTGGCCAACGCCTGTCGTGGTGGTCATTTCATGCCCTGTTGCGAGCCGTCCTTTTCAACCCGCGTCGCCTGCTTTGGTGCGGCGCCGGGCAAGAGGCGGCGGCCTCACATGGGAAAAGTAGGGTGGGATGAACGGGCAAGGTAGCTCTGTGAACAAGCGAATGAGCATGATTGCCAGGGCCGCAATATCCCCCCGGTTTCTGGTCCGCATGGTCCGTGGAATCGGCAAGGCGGCGGCAATGCTGGCTCTATGGACAGCCTCAACGCTTTACGCTCACGCCGAGGGTGATACCGAGCAACGCTGCCTTCCCGTGAGTGATATGCCTTCCGCCGCTCCGCCCCCGGCCATTTTTCTTGGCATGTCCTTCGATTTTGAAAAGGGCATCGTCGCGGCCTTTCCTGTTGGATCGCCAGAGAGCCGCCTGTTGCAATGGCTGGATCGCAGAGGTTTCCACGGGTTCAGCCAGGGAACTCTGGATGCCGCCTTTGCGGACGAGCCAGAGGAACTTTCGCGCTCTCTCGCGCGAATGAGAAGCGGTCAGAAAATTCACTTGCGCACGCTGAGGGCATGGGCGCCGATTGGGCATTCCTATTTTTCTGTCGCCTGGAATGCAGATGGCTGCGGGCGGTTGACCG
>CAZPWV010000102.1:0-7315 GCA_964590825.1 uncultured Rhodobacter sp.
GGCCCAAGCCTTCTCGAACGCCTCGAACGGGGGGGAAAGGGCAACCACGACGGCCTCCGTTACTGCATTTGCGCCTGCACAGCGGCAATCGCGGTGCTGTCGAGGGTGATCCCGGCCTCAAGCTGCGCCGCGCGGGCGTAAAGCTCGATCATGTCGCCCGCAATCGATTGCCCCAGCCGCGATTGCAGCATCTCGCCCAGCGCGGCGATTTCGGGATCGGCCGTATCGACCGGATGCACGGCGCGGCTTTCCAGCACGAAGACCCTTGCGCCCTCGCTGCTTTGGGCGGCCTGGCCCGGTGCGGTGGCAAAGGCAAGATCGGCAAGATCGGCCGGCGCCCCGGCCAGATAGCCGCCCCGCGTCAGGGCGCTGGCCTGGGTCACCAAAAGACCCTGCGCCCCGAGGCTTTGCCCCTGCGCCACCGCCGCCACCACCGCCGTGGCGCGTTCGGCCTTGAGCCGCAGCAGTTCTGCCGCCGACCAGCTGGCCGCCACCGCATCGCGGGCCTGCGCAAAGGGGATCGGCGCGGCGGCGGTGGTGCCGTCGAGGCGCAGCGCAAAGACCCCGCCATCCTCGAGGTTGAGCAGTTCGGGAAAATCTTCGGCGCTGACCTTGGCCGCCGCCTCGCGGAAGCTTTCATAGGCGGCAATGCCGTCCTGGGTGTCGGGCGCCAGCGAGATCTTGCCCGCCACCATCGCGGTTTCGCTGTCCATGTCCTCCAGCGTCGCGCCCGAAGCCAGACGGTCTTCCAGATCGGTGGTCAGATCCGAGATCATCCGCCGGGCGCGCTCGATCGAGAGCTCCGCCGCAAGATCGGCCCGCGCCTCGGCAAAGCTGGTCTCTTCGCCCGCGATGATGCCCGAAAGCCGGAACAGTGCCGGGCCAAGGTCGGTCTCATAGGGGCCGATCACGCGGCCGGGCGCCGTCTCGGCAAAGACCGCCGCGCCGGCCTCGCCGCCGATGTCGTCCTTTGTCACCTCTCCCAGGTCGATGTCGGCCTCGGCAAGCCCGCGCTCAAGCGCCAGATCGGTCAGGCTGGCCGCGCCGGAGGCAATTTTCGCCATCCCCGTCTCGGCCTCGGCGCGGGTCGGAAACACCAGTTGCTGCACCGCACGCCGCTCGGGCTGCATGAATTCGTCGCGCCGCGCCTCATAGGCCGCCTGCAGCGCCGCCTCGTCGAGGCTCACCGTGTCGGCCAGCATGTCCGGGGTCAGCCAGACATAGGAAATCTCGCGCGTTTCGGGGCGGGTGAACTCGGCCAGATGGCCCTCGTACCAGCCGGTCAGCGCCGTCTCGTCGGGGCTGCCGGCGGATGTATCGAGATCGGCTTCGGTGATTTCGGCAAAGGCGATGTCGCGGGTCTCGCCCAGATAGGCGGTGTAGCGATCGACCAGCGCCGCCGGAGCCTGCACCCCCGCCGCCGCCGCGCCTTGCAGCACCGAACGCGCAATATCGGCGCGCAGGCGGGTCTCGAACTGCGCCTCGGTATAGCCCTGCTGGCGGATCGCCATGCGGTAGGTTTCGCGGTCGAACCGGCCATCGACGCCCTGAAAGGCCTTGGCGGCGGTGATCTGCCGGCTGACCTCGCCGTCGCCCACCGACAGTGCCAGCCGCCCGGCCTGTTCGGCCAGCGCCGCCTCGGAAAACAGCCGCGCCTGCACCGCCCGGTCAAGCCCCATCTCGCGGGCCTCGGCAAGGCTCAGCGGACGGCCGATCTGCGCGGTGGCGGCGTTCATCTCGCCGCGCAGGGCATTGGCGTAATCGCTCACCGAAATCTCGGTCTTGCCGACAGCGCCGATGCTCTGGATCGAGCCGGAGAAATTGGTCACGCCAAAACCGCCAAGGCCAAGCACGAGCATCGCCAGAAGCACCCAGACCACCATGCTCTTGCCATGGCTGCGCAGCTTCGTTGACATTCCGTCCTCCCGGTTTTCGGCCTTTTGCGGTGTTTAGGGCTTTGGGCGCAGCACCGCAAGGCTCAGGGCGCAATGGCGCCAAGCCGGGCCATCAATTCCGCGATGCCGGCGCGGTCGATATTGGCAAAGGCGATGCGCAACTGCCGCGCGCCGGCGGGGTTGTCCTTGGGCATGAACATCGTGCCCGGCAACAGCAGCACCCCCGCCTGATGCACGAGCCGGCGGGCAAAATCGGGCGCGGGCTCGGGCGAGGGGTGGGTGACATAGGCAAAATAGGCGCCGCAGCCCAGCATGTCCCAGCCGGGCAGGGCGCGCAGACCGGCCTCCATCGCGGCGCGGCGGGCGAGGATCTCGGCCCGCTCGCCCGCCACCCAGTCGGCCAGATTGCGCATCCCCCAAAGCGCGGCGATCTGGCCAAGCTGGCTGGGGCAGATCGCCACCGTGTCGAGGAATTTCTCCACCTCGGCCAGCCGCGCCGGGCTGGCGACGATGGCCCCCACCCGATGCCCGGTCAGCCGATAGGCTTTTGAAAAGGAATAAAGCTGGATGAAATGCTTGTCCCAGTCGGGATCGGCGAACAGATCATGCGGCGGCTGGGCACGCGAATCGAAATCGCGGTAGGTTTCGTCAACGATCAGCGCCAGCCCATGCGCGCGGGCCAGATCGTGAAAGCCACGCAGCAGATCGGCGGGATATTCCACCCCGCCCGGATTGTTGGGCGAGACCAGCACGATCGCCCGTGTGGCCGGGGTTATCAGCGCCGCCGCCTGTGCGGCGCAGGGCAAAAGCCCCGGCCCGGTGGCCAGCGGCACCGCCCTGACGCCGGCCATGTCGAGCCACATCTTGTGATTGAAATACCAGGGCGTCGGCACGATCACCTCGTCGCCCGAACCCGCCAGCGTGGCCATCACCGCGCAAAAGGCCTGGTTGCAGCCCTGGGTGATCGCCACCTGCGCAGACCCGATGGCACCGCCATAGGCCACCGACCATTGCGCCGCCACCTCGGCGCGCAGCGCCTCCAGCCCCAGCACCGGCCCGTAAAGATGCGCCTGCGGGTCATCAAGCGCCGCCTGCGCAATCGCCGCCCGCAGCGCCCGCGGCGGCGGCTCGACCGGGGCGGCCTGCGAGACATTGATGAGCGGGCGTCTGGGCGGGAATGCCACCCCCTCAAGCCAGCGCCGCGCCTCCATCACCGGCGGGGCGAAGGTGGCGGCAAGGGCGGGGTTGAGGGGAGAAAGCGTCATTGGGCCTCCGGGCGGATGTCTGGGCGGATGTCTGGGCAGATCATCCCCCTTCGGCGCCCCTTGGCAAGGGCGGAGCACCTCCGGTGGGGGAGTATTTGCGCCAAGAAGAAGCCGTTGATTTCTTCTTGGAAAAAATACTCGAAATCCGCCGGCGCGGCAGGCCGACCCTCCGCCTGCGCGGCTCAGTCGGTGCCGCGATAGGGCTGGACGTATTGCAGCGCCATGTCCCAGGGAAAGAAGATCCAGGTGTCCTGGCTGACCTCGGTGATGAAGCTGTCCACCTGCTCGCGGCCCTTGGGCTTGGCATAGACGGTGGCAAAATGCGCCGCCGGGTAGAGCGCACGCACCAGTTCCAGCGTCTTGCCGCTGTCCACCAGATCGTCGATAATCAGGATGCCCGCGCCATCGCCCATCAGATCGGCCTGCGGCGCCTTGATGACCACCGGCTCGGATTGCGTCTGGTGGTCGTAGCCCTTGACCGAGATCGTGTCGATCACCCGGATGTTGAGTTCCCGCGCCACGATGGCGGCGGGCACCATGCCGCCGCGGGTGATGCCGACGATCGCCTTCCAGGCGCCAGCGTCGGGGCCGCGCCCGTCCAGCCGCCAGGCCAGCGCACGGGCATCGCGGTGCAACTGGTCCCAACTGACATGAAAGCCTTTTTCATGCGGCAGGCGTTCGGACATCGGTTCCTCCTCAGGTCAGCGCGAGTTTCAGGCCGAGCAGGCCCAGCAGCCCGCCAAAGACACGGTCGATCAGCGTTTTCAGCCCCAGATAGGCCCGCCGCGTGCGCTCGAGCGAGAAGATCCGCGCCACGATCACATTCCAGCCGGCATCGTTGACGAAGATGATCGCAAGGATCACCAGATAGGCCCAGACCGGTGCCTGCGGCGGCACGAAGGTGAGAAAGACCGTGCCAAAGAAGACCGCCGGTTTCGGGTTGGCCAGTTGCGTGGCAATGCCCAGCCAGACCAGGCCCAGGGGGCCACGCCGGGCGGCATCTGAGGTGATCTCCATCGTCATCGGCTCGGGGGCGTGGCGCCACATCTTGTAGGCCAGATAAAGCAGATAGGCGGCGCCCAGATATTTCAGCCCGGTGAGCAGCGCCGGCGCCAGCCGGAACAGCATGGCCAGGCCGAACATCGCCGCGCAGGCCCAGATGCAGGCGCCAAGGCCAATGCCCACCGCCAGCCAGGAGCCCCGCGCAGCGAGGTGCGGGCGGCCAGCAGCACTGCGGGGCCGGGGCTGATCGCCGCGGCCAGATGCACGAGATAGATGGCCACAAGCGCGGCAAAGCTCACGATTTCCGCCCCTCAGTCCTTGCGGCCCGTCACCACGTCGATATCGGGCGCATCGACCGCCTTCATGCCCACCACATGATAGCCCGCATCGACATGCAGGTTCTCGCCGGTGGTGCCGGAACCGAGATCGGAGAGCAGGTAAAGCGCGGCCTTGCCGACCTCTTCCTGGGTCACGTTGCGGCGCAGCGGCGAGTTGAGTTCGTTCCACTTCATGATGTAGCGGAAATCACCGATGCCGCTGGCGGCGAGGGTCTTGATCGGCCCGGCCGAAATCGCATTGCAGCGAATGCCCAGCTTGCCGAGGTCTTCGGCGATGTATTTGACCGAGGCCTCCAGCGCCGCCTTGGCCACGCCCATGACGTTGTAATGCGGCATCACCTGTTCGGCGCCGTAATAGGTGAGCGTCAGCAGGCTGCCGCCCGCCGGCATCATCGCGCTCGCACGGGCGCAGACGGCGGTGAAGGAATAGACCGAAATATCCATCGTCATGGCAAAATTGGGCCGCGAGGTATCGACATAGCGGCCGCGCAGCTCGTTTTTATCGGAAAAGCCGATCGCATGGACCAGAAAGTCGATCTCGCCCCATTCCGCCTTGAGCCCGGCAAAGAGCGCATCCATCGAGGCCTCGTCGGCCACGTCGCATTCGAACAGCAGCGGCTTTCCAAGGCTCGTGGCCAGCGGCTCGACGCGCTTTTTCAGCGCCTCGCCCTGATAGGAAAAGGCCAGTTCCGCCCCGGCATCGGCCAGCGCCCTGGCAATCCCCCAGGCGATGGATTTGTCGTTGGCCAGCCCCATGACAAGGCCGCGTTTTCCCGCCATCAGGCTGTTCGACATCTCAGGTTTCTCCCGCTTCCCTCTGGTAAGTGTGCCAGCATTAGGCGAAAGATCGGGGCGCATCAAGGCTGGTCGAAGCGGTTGACGGGCGCCGGGGGGGCGCCAGCTTCGCAACCTGCGGCTGCAAAGGAGGCGGTGATGGGCGACAGAAACGGCATTTTCGCGGGCGATGACCCTTTTGCCATCGCGCAGGCCTGGCTGGCCGAGGCCGAGGCGGCCGAAATCAACGACGCCAATGCCATTGCGCTGGCCACGGTGGACGGCACCGGGCTGCCCAATGTGCGGATGGTGCTGCTGAAGGAAATCGAGCCGCGCAGCGCGGCCTCGGGCGGGGCGTTCGTGTTTTACACCAACTATGGCTCGGCCAAGGCGCAGGAGGCCGATCTGGCCGGCAAGGCGGCCTTTGTGATGCATTGGAAATCGCTGCGCCGGCAGATCCGGGTGCGGGGGATGGTGCTGCGCGAAGACGGCGAACAGGCCGATGCCTATTATGCTTCGCGGTCGCTGAAGTCGCGGCTCGGCGCCTGGGCCTCGCGGCAAAGCGCGCCGCTGGCCTCGCGCCTGGCGTTGATGGCCGAGGTGGCCAGGGTGACGGCGCAGCACGGCCCAAATCCGAAGCGCCCGCCGTTCTGGGGCGGTTACCGGATCGTTCCGCAAGAGATCGAATTTTGGGCAGACGGTCCGTTTCGGCTGCACGACCGGTTCCGCTGGCTGCGGTCTTCGGTCGCGGAGCCGTGGCAGATTTCGCGGCTGAACCCATGAATTTCACGCTTCGTGAATGGTGCATGACGAAAAAGACATGCGCTTGGGGGCTTGAATCCTCCCCCAGACGTATGACAACTGGCGTTGGCCGCGCAGAATGCCGCAATCAGGCCGCGCGCAACGACAATATGGACGGCTGGGCATGATCGAGGACACGACCGAGACGCGGGAAGTGGATGGACGCGTGAAGTGGTTCGACCCAGGCAAGGGGTTCGGCTTCATCGTCGATGGCGAGGGCGGGCCGGATATTCTCTTGCACGCCAATGTCCTGCGCAACTTCGGGCAGGGATCGGTGGCCGACAATGCGGGGATCCGCGTGCTGGTTCAGGTCACGCCGCGCGGCGCGCAGGCGGTGGAAGTGCTCGAGATCTCGCCGCCCGAAAACGAAACCCGGATCGCGCCGATCGAGGATCTGGGCGATACCGACCCCGAGACGATCGCCGCGCTGCCGCTAGAGCCGGCACGGGTGAAATGGTTCGACAAGGGCAAGGGATTCGGCTTTGCCAATGTGTTTGGCCGGGGCGAGGATGTGTTTATCCATGTCGAGGTGCTGCGCCGTTCGGGCTTTGCCGATCTGGCGCCGGGGGAAGCGGTATGTCTGCGGGTGATCGAGGGCAAGCGCGGCCGGATGGCGGCGCAGGTGGTATCCTGGGAGGCGGCGCTGCGGCACCGCTGAGGGCCGGACTGCGGCTGGCTGCGGCACTGGCGGTGGCGCTTGGGGCGGCACTCCCGGCTGCGGCGCAGGCCGATGCGCCTTCTTGCCGCAGTCCCGGCGTGCAGCAGCATGGCCGCGCCATGGCCATCGCAGATCTTGCCACGCTCAGCCTGTGCCTTGCTTTTGATGGCGTCCCGCCGCTGGCCAGTTTTACCGTCGAAATCGCCGACGCTCCGGCCGAGCGGGCGCAGGGGCTGATGGGCCGCCAAAGCATGCCCGAAGACCACGGCATGCTGTTTGCCTATCCCGCGCCGCGCCCGGTGGCGTTCTGGATGCAGAACACGCCGCTGCCGCTCGACATGCTCTTCATCGACGAAACGGGCAGGGTGGTGAGCCTGCACGAAAACGCCATTCCCTTTGACGAAACGCCGATCCCCTCGGGCCTGCCGGTGCGCTATGTGCTGGAAATCAACGGCGGGCTGGCGGCAAAACTGGGGCTGCGCCCCGGTCTGGTGGTGCCGCAATTGGCCGCCCTTGCGCCATAACCCCTTTTCAGCGCCGGGCTGGCCCGCTAGAAGGGCGGCGTCGGGGCGTAGCGCAGTC
>CAZPWV010000103.1:0-3026 GCA_964590825.1 uncultured Rhodobacter sp.
GCGGGCTCGGAGGCGGGCAAATTGCACGCCCCCTTCCTCAAACGCGCCGCCACCATCGGCTTTGATCTGAGCTACCGCGACTATCCGGTGACCTTCTGGGACATGTTCGGCGAACAGGGCCACCCGGTGCGCACCACGGTTTCGGAAATGGGACCGCTCTTGCTGTCGCGGCTGATGGGGCTGAGCGAGGCGCAGGAGGGGGTGCTGAACATCGCCTTCCATCTGGCCGATGCCGAGGGGCTGGCGCTGCTTGACCTCAACGATCTGCGCGCCATGCTGACCCATGTGGGCGAGCGCGCCGATGAGCTTGCGCTGCGTTACGGCAATGTCGAGGCGCGTTCGGTGGGCTCGATCCAGCGCCAACTGCTGGTTCTGGAAAACCAGGGCGCGACGAAATTCTTTGGCGAGCCGGCGCTTGATCTGGCCGACATGATGGCCGTTGCCCCCGACGGGCGCGGGCGGATCAACATTCTGGCTGCCGACCGGCTGATGTCGTCGCCCCGGCTTTACGCCACTTTCCTGCTCTGGCTGCTGTCGGAGCTGTTTGAGGAACTGCCCGAGGTGGGCGACCCGGACAAGCCGCGTTTCGTGTTCTTCTTCGACGAGGCGCATCTGTTGTTTGACGACGCGCCGAAAGCGCTTGTGGACAAGGTCGAACAGGTGGCGCGGCTGATCCGCTCGAAAGGGGTGGGGATCTATTTCATCACGCAAAACCCCGCCGATGTGCCCGATGCGATCCTGGGGCAATTGGGCAACCGGGTGCAGCACGCGCTGCGGGCCTTCACCGCCAAGGACCAGAAAGACCTGCAACGCGCGGCGGAAAACTACCGGCCGAACCCGCGGTTTTCCACCGAGGAGGCGATCAAGGAAGTGGGCACCGGCGAGGCGGTGACCTCGTTTCTGGAAAACAAGGGGGTTCCGGGCATTGTCGAGCGCACGCTGGTGCGCCCGCCGCAATCGCGGTTGGGGCCGCTGGCGGTCGAGGAGCGGCAGGCGGTGATGAATGGCTCGCCTTTCGGGTTGAAATATGGCCGCACCCTCGACCGGGAATCGGCCTATGAAATCCTGACGGCGCGGGCGCAGGCCGCCGCCGAAGCGGCCGCCGCCGCCGAAACCCGCGCCGCGCAGGAAAAGGAAAGCGCCAAGGCCAGCCTCGAGTTCAATCGCGCCCGGCGGTTCGAACCGATCAAAGCCGAGCGCGCCGCCAGCCCCGCAAGGCGCACAACCAGCGCCGGGCGCTCCGATTCCATCGCCGAGGTCTTTGGCAAGAGCCTGGCCCGGCAACTGGGCTCGAAAGCGGGGCAGCAATTGGTGCGCGGGGTGCTGGGCTCGCTGTTCAAGTCGCGCTAGACGCTGCGCAGACTGGTATGGGGCAGACTGGGGCGGGGCAACAGCCGCGCCTCGGCCATCATTGCGATCAGCACCTCGATATGGCGCATCAGGCTGTAGGCGGCGGCGCCCTCGCGGCGGGCGTCCTCGAGGCTTTCCTCTTCGCGCAGCAGCCGGCGCAGGGCCTCTTCGGGGCCGGGCAGGTCTGGCGCGGCGATCAGCCGTCTGAGGTCGCGGCGGCGGTTGTAATCGGTCAGGCCAAAGCGCGCGGCGCGGATCAGCAGGCGCGGACGGCGCAGCGCGGCAATCATCTCGGTCAACTCGGTCATGGTCATCCCCTCACTCGGATGGGGGCAGTTAGGCACAACCTAGGCGGGTGTTGCGCAACTCTGCGCTCAACCGTTCGCAAGGTTTGGCAATCTTTAGAATTTTTAAAGAATTTTGGGGATCGCCCCGTTTCTTAACCAAGGGGTAACCAAAGCAACCCACGGTTGTGAGTGCAGTCTGCGGTGCCTGCCACGCACCGCGCCAAACTGGGGGACCGGATGACGACGACCAAGCCAGCCGTTTCGGGGCTGCCTGCCTGGCTGCCCGACTACGCAAGGCTCTATTTGCGTCATGTCGAGGAGGGTATCCCGATCCGGCAACTGGCGCGTGCGGAGGGCTGCCATGCCTCGACGATCCTGCGCCGGGTGCGCCGGATCGAGGCACGGCGCGATGATCCGCTGGTCGATGAGGCGCTGTCGCGTCTTGGCGCATCGGTCCCGCCTGCACCCGCCGCCGCGCCCTCGGAGGATGATATCCCGATGACCGCACCGATCCGCGCCGCGCTGCACGACACTGACGACGATCAACTGGCCCGCGAGGGGCGCCGCATCCTGCGCCGCATGGCCGAGCCGGGGGCGGTGCTCATCATCGCCGGCGACATGGAAAAGGCGGTGGTGCTGCGCGGCACGGTGCGCACGGCGGTGGTGGCGCGCGAGGTGGCGCAGGGATTTGCCCTCAACGACTGGATCGCGGTCAAGCACAGCGGCAGGGTGACCAGCTACGAGATCTCGCAGGCCGGGCGGGCGGCGCTCAAGCGGATGCTGGAAGATGACAATGCCGCGCGGGGCTTTGGCACCGAGCCCAAGGCCGAGGGCGCGTTTGGCGATCAGCACCGTGATTGGGGCGAACGCGAGGTGAACGAGGGGCAGGGCCGGGTGCGGCGGATTCGCGCCAACCTGGCGGAAAGCCCGCTGGGGGTGCTGGCGCGGCGGCGCGACCCCGACGGCCAGCCGTTTCTTGCGCCCGATCTGGTGGCGGCGGGCGAGCGGCTGCGCGAGGATTTCGAACTGGCGCAGATGGGGCCGCGGGTGGCGCAGAACTGGGAACGGTTCATGACGGGGGGCGATCGGGGCCAGTATCGGCCCGATCTGGGCCATGGCGGTTCGGGCGGGTCGGACCGCGCCCGCGAGCGGGTGGCGGCGGCGCTGAGCGATCTTGGCCCTGGGCTGGGCGACATGGTGCTGCGGTGCTGCTGTTTTCTCGAGGGGCTGGAAACGGCGGAACGGCGCATGGGCTGGTCGGCGCGCTCGGGCAAGATCGTGCTGCGCATCGCGCTGATGCGGCTCAAGCGGCATTATGAGGAAACCTACGGCGGCCAAAGCCCGCTGATTGGGTGAGAGATGGTCGCCGCGCCCGCGCGGCGATGAAAC
>CAZPWV010000103.1:3126-7306 GCA_964590825.1 uncultured Rhodobacter sp.
GCTCCGGTGGAGCGTTTCAAATCTCGAACGCCCGAGCACGCCTGCGAGGGCTGGCAAGGATGGTCGCCGCGCCCGCGCGGCGATGAAACGCTCCGGTGGAGCGTTTCAAATCTCGAACGCCCGAGCACGCCTGCGAGGGCTGGCGGGAATGGCGCGGCCAAAGGCAAGGGCGGCACGGTGGGGACCGTGCCGCCCTTCCGGGGAAATGCGGGCATCGCCCCGGATTCACCCCCCGACTGCGGGGAGGGGTGAAAGGCTCAGTCCTTGCGGGTCAAACCGGCGGCATGGGCCAGGCCCGCCAGCGCCCCCCCGGCCAAGGGCGCGAGGACGAACACCCAAAGCTGGGCCAGCGCCGTGCCACCCACGAACAGCGCCGGGCCGATGGAGCGCGCGGGGTTGACCGACACGCCCGTCACCCGGATGCCAACCAGATGGATCGCCGCCAGCGTCAGGCCGATGGCAAGACCGGCAAAGCCCGCAGGCGCATCCGCGCGGGTGGCGCCCAGAATGACGGTGACAAACAGGAAGGTCGCCACCACCTCGAAGGTCAGCGCCGCCAGAAGGGAGTATTCGCCCAGATACCCCGGACCATAGCCGTTCTGGCCCATGCCCGCGGCCGCATCAAAACCCGCATGGCCCGAAGCGATGACAAAAATGATGAAGGCGCCTGCGATTGCCCCCATGACCTGCGCGAAGACATAGGTGATGAATTCGGCGCCGGTCATCCGCCCCGCCAGCAGCGCCCCCAGCGACACCGCCGGGTTCAGATGCGCCCCCGACATGGCGCCCAGCCCATAGGCCGCCGCGACGATGGAAAAGCCGAAGGCCATCGATATGCCATGCAGCCCGTTTCCGGTGGTGCCATCCCCCGTTCCCAGCACTGCCGCGCCCACCCCAAAAAACACCAAAATCAAGGTGCCCAGAAATTCCGCCGTTGCTTTTTTGCTCATGTTCCCATTCCAAAGGCTGCTACTCGTTCCACGGGGCAACATTGCCACCGCAACGAAATCAGCGTATCCCGAGGCCCATCACGCCTTGCAGGGGGAAAAATCCGTGCGCGATCTCAAGTTGCCCAACCAGCGCCACCCGGAAAAGGCGCATCGCCCTGACAATGCCCAGCCGAAAAAGCCGGGCTGGATCCGGGTGAAGGCCCCCACCTCGCAAGGCTACAAGGATACCCGCGAGATCCTGAAATCGAACAAGTTGGTGACCGTGTGCGAAGAGGCCGGCTGCCCCAACGTCGGCGAATGCTGGAGCCACGGCCACGCCACGATGATGATAATGGGCGAGATCTGCACCCGCGGCTGCACCTTTTGCAACGTCGCCACCGGCAAGCCCGATACGCTCGACGCTTTCGAGCCGGGCCGGGTGGCCCGTGCGGTGGCCACGCTGGGGCTCAAGCATGTCGTCATCACCAGCGTGGACCGCGACGACCTCGAGGACGGCGGCGCCGAGCATTTCGCCCAGACCATCCGCGCGGTGCGCCACCGCGCCCCCGACACCACGATTGAAATTCTCACCCCCGACTTTCTGAAATGTTCGCCCAAGGCGCTGGAAGTGGTGGTCGAGGCGCGCCCCGATGTGTTCAACCACAATCTGGAAACGGTGCCCGGCCTTTACCCCACGGTGCGCCCCGGTGCGCGGTATTTCCACTCGCTGCGGCTCTTGCAGCGGGTGAAAGAGCTTGACCCCGCCATGTTCACCAAATCGGGCATCATGGTGGGCCTGGGCGAAGACCGCCAATCGGTGCTGCAGGTGATGGATGACATGCGTGCCGCCGATATCGACTTCCTCACCATCGGCCAATATCTGCAACCCACGCCCAAACATCACGCGGTGGACCGTTTCGTCACGCCCGAGGAGTTCAAGGACTATGAAAAGGCCGCCTATGGCAAGGGCTTCGGCATGGTCTCGGCCACGCCGCTGACCCGCTCCAGCTACCATGCCGGCGACGATTTCGCCCGGCTGCGCGCGGCGCGGCAGGAAAAGCTCGGCAAGCTCTGAGCCGGGGCAGGGGGGCGCTGCCCCCCGTCTCTTTCAGAGACTTCCCCCAGAGGTATTTAGAGCAAGATGAAAGGCGGATGATTTCATCTTGCCAAAAATACCTCGGGGGTGAATTCGGCAAAGCCGAAGAGGGGGCAGCGCCCCCTGCACCCGCCCTACACCCGGTAATAATCGCGATACCAGTCGACGAAGGCCTGCACCCCCTCGGCCACGCGGGTTTTCGGCGCATAGCCGGTGAGGCGTTTGAGCAGTTCCGCATCGGCCCAGGTCGCGGGCACGTCACCGGGCTGCATGTCCATCAGGTTGCGGCGCGCTTCGCGCCCGGTGGCGGCCTCGATCGCGGCGATGAAATCGGTCAGTTGCACCGGCTCGGAATTGCCGATGTTCACCACCCGCCAGGGCGCCACCGGCGAGAGGCTGTCGCCCGCCGCCACCAGATCCTCGGGCACCACACCATCGGCGGGGCGCAGCGGCACGGCATCGATCAACAGCCGGATCGCCTCGACCAGATCGGTCACATAAGTGAAATCGCGCCGCATCTCGCCGTGGTTGTAAACGTCGATCGGCTCGCCCGCCAGAATCGCCCTGGTGAATTTGAACAGCGCCATGTCGGGCCGCCCCCAGGGGCCATAGACGGTGAAGAAGCGAAACATCGTCACCGGCAGATCGAAGAGATGGGCATAGCTGTGCGCCATCGCCTCGGTGGCCTTTTTCGTCGCGGCGTAAAAGCTCATCTGATGATCGGCCTTGGCCACTTCGGCATAGGGCATCTCGGTATTGGCGCCAAAGACCGACGAGGTCGAGGCCAGCAGCATATGTGCGGGGGCAAAGGCGCGGGCGGCCTCGAGGATCTCGAAAGTGCCGGTGATATTGCTTTCCAGATAGCTGCGCGGATTGTCGATCGAATAGCGCACCCCGGCCTGTGCAGCCAGATGCACCACCACATCGGGGCGGTGGGTCTCAAACAGCCGCATCATCACGCCGGGGCTTTCGATACTTTCGTTGCTGACGGAAAAACCGGGGCTTTGGCTCAGCATCGCCTGCCGGCGTTGCTTGAGCGCGACATCGTAGTAATCGGAGAGATTGTCGATCCCCACCACCTGCCAGCCTTCGTCCAGCAGACGGCGGCACAGGTGATAGCCGATGAAGCCCGAGGAACCGGTAACAAGAGCCGTGCCGGCGGCCGTTCTGGGGCGGGGGGCCGTGCCGGGGCGGGGGGTCGGGCGGGCGTCGCGGGCGGTGTCGGTCATGGGATCCCTTTCGTTCCAGAGTCCTTTTAGCCCGCACGGGCCGCGCTTGCCAGAGGGGCATGGACCTTGGCGGGGATTGCTCTTAATAGCCGGGTTGGTTTGGCCTGGGGCGCGCAGGCGGCGGAAAGAGCAGGCGGCGGAAAGAGCAGGCGGTGGAAAAAACGGCAGTCACACAATCGGCGGATCCGGCGGCGCCAATGTGGCAGGCGGCGCGGCTTTCCGTTGCGCCGATGATGGACTGGACCGACCGGCATTGCCGCATGTTTCACCGTGTCATCAGCCAGCGGGCGGCGCTTTACACCGAAATGGTCACCGCCCCCGCCGTGGTGCACGGAAACCGGGCGCGGCTGCTGGATTTTTTCGCGGCCGAGCATCCTTTGGCCCTGCAACTGGGGGGTTCCGATCCGGGCGGATTGGGGCTATGACGAGATCAACCTCAATTGCGGCTGCCCCTCGGACCGGGTGCAATCGGGGGCCTTTGGCGCGGTCTTGATGAAAACCCCCGACCTTGTTGCCCGCTGTGTCGAGGCGATGATCGCGGCCAGCCCGGTCGAGGTGACGGTGAAATGTCGCATCGGGGTGGACGATCAGGACCCCGAAACCGTCTTGCCGGCCTTTCTGCGCTCCGTCTCCGAGGCCGGGGTGCGCCGCTTCATCATCCATGCCCGCAAGGCCTGGTTGCAGGGGCTCAGCCCCAAAGACAACCGCGAGATTCCGCCGCTCGATTACCCGCTTGTCCATGCGATGAAGGCCGAATTCCCCGATCTGCACCTGAGCCTGAACGGTGGTGTCACCACGCTCGACCAGGTGCAGGCGCATCTGGGCGCGGGGATGGATGGGGTGATGGTGGGCCGCGCCGCCTATCATGAGCCGATGAGCGTTCTGGGTGGTGCCGATGGTGCGCTTTGGGGGCAGGGAGAAGCGGT
>CAZPWV010000104.1:0-7292 GCA_964590825.1 uncultured Rhodobacter sp.
CGCCACCGCCTTCAGCACCGAAACGAACTACTACAAGACCGGTGACTGGGACAAGCTTTACTACTACGACCCGACCCGCTCGAAACCCTATTACAGCATGTACTATGCCAAGTGGTATTATGCCTCTTCGCTGCCCGCGACCAAATACCCGATCACCTGGGAAACCGTCTGGTCCAAGGGCTATACGCTGCAATATGTGATCGACAAGTTCCTCTACCCGCCGCTCTATTCGATCTCGACGACGAACACCAAGGCCAAGATCTACGACAATATGGCCGTGCAGTCGGAGTTCAGCGTCAAGGACAGCGCGCTGGAAAGCCTGTGCACCACCGCCAAGGATGATGACCGTGGCATCGTGATCTTTACCGTTGCGGTGGATGCGCCCAGCGAGGGCAAGGAGATCTTGCGGGAATGTGCCACCGCCGACACCTATGCCTATGAGGTCACCGCCAGCGGCCTCACCGATGCCTTTGCCTCGATCGCCTCGGCCATCAACTCGCTGCGGCTGACGAACTAAGGGGGGCAGGATGACACGCGCCACCCCCTCACACCCCCTGGCAAAGCGCCTGCTGGCACGGTTGCGCGCCTCGGAAGAGGGTGCTGTGACCATTCCCGCCCTGCTGTGGCTGCCGCTGTTCATCATGATTATGGCAGGCTCGGTCGAGATGTGTGTGCTGATCTTCAAGCAGACCCTGCTCGACCGCGGCATCGACCTGACCACCCGCATCATGCGGCTGGGCATTGCGCCGCTGCCCAGCCATGACCAGCTCAAACGCTCGGTGTGTGAAAACATCGGCTTCGTGCACAATTGCATGGATCGGCTGGCGGTAGAGGTGTTCCCGGTCGATACCGCCACCTGGACCGCCACCAATCAGGCCGCCGCCCTGTGCACCGATTCCTCGGTTGCCGCCGCCATCAGCCCGCAAATCGCACGCGGCGGCACCAACCAGATGATGATCCTGCGGGCCTGCCTCAAGGTCGATACGATGATGCAGGCCAATCCGCTGGCCTGGGCGCTGGTGCGCGACGCGGGCGGGCAGACCGCACTCGTCTCCATCACCGCTTTTGTCAACGAACCGCGTGCGGGGTCGTGACATGCTGAAATTCCTGCGAAATTTCTGGAAAAACGAGGGCGGATCGATCCCGATCGAGGGGCTTTATGGCGGGCTGCTGCTGCTGGGTTGGTATGCAATCGCGTTTCAGTTTTACGACGCTTTCCGCACCCGCTCGGTGGCGCTGCGTGCCTCTTACACCGTGGGCGACCTGATCTCGCGCGAGCGCAATGCGATCGGGCCGAAATATGTCACCGGGGTCAAGAAAGTCTTCGACTACATCGCGAACGCGCCAAATGACAAATACACCTGGCTGCGGGTGACGCTGGTGTCTTGCACCGCCACGCCGTCGGATCTGCGCAGTTGCGATGGCACCAGCAAGCAATTCGCCGTCGAGGCCTCTTATGCCACGCAGGCCGGGATCTCGCTGCACACGCAGACCACGATCAACCAGGAGGCGGGGCGCATCCCCGTCATGGCGGCGGGCGACATGGCGGTGGTGGTGGAAACCTCCTTTGCCTATTGGCCGATCTTCGCCATTGGCGACCGCGCGATGAAGCTTGACGGCCAGACCTGGACGCAGCAGGGGCTGAGCGCAAAGCTGCGGTTTTCCAATTTCATCGTCACCCGCCCGCGCGGGCCGCGCACGGTGTGGAACATCACCAGGTAAGGGCACCTGCGGCGCCATCTCGGGCGGGTCCGGCCTTTCAGCCGGTCACCGCCTTGCGCACCATCTGCCAATAGAGGGTCTCGACGGTGGCGCGGCTCAGCCGCCCGCCTTCGCGATACCAGGTATTGACCCCGGTCAGCATCGCAATGATTGCCATCGTTGCCAGTTTCGTATCGGCCACCGCAAAATCACCCGCCGCCTGCCCCAGCCGCAGGATCGTTTCCAGTTCGGTCTCATAGGCCCTGCGCAGCCCTTCGATCACCGCAAAATTGCCGGCACTCAGATTGCGCAGCTCCATATAACTCAGAAACACCGCCTCGGCCCGGATCAGGTTGAAACGGATGTGAAACCGGACAAAGCTTTCCAGTGCCGCCATTGGCCCGCTGCCGCGTGGCTCTTCGGACCAGGCGGCCAGAAGCTCCTCCATATGGGTTTTCAGCAGGTCGAACAGAAGCGCTTCCTTGTCGGGGGTATAAAGATAGAGCGCCCCCGCCTGCACCCCCACCGCCGCCGCGATCTGGCGCATCGAAACCGCGGCGAAACCGTGCCGCGCAAACAGCCGCTGCGCCTCGGCGCGAATGCGCGGCCCGGTGATTTCGGAATGCGAACCTGTCTTGCGTGCCATGGTGCCACGTTATCTGAACATCTGTTCAATATCAAACCGCCGCAGGAAACCGGGCATCCTGCCGGCGTATCATGCCGGCGTATCATGCCGGCTCTGGCCTTGCCCCGGCACAGGGCCTATGCTGGTCCAAATTTTCCCGGAGCCCCGATGCCGCGCCTGAGCCTGTCTGCTTCTCTGGTCCTTGTTGTGCTGCTGCTTTCCGGCTGCGCGCCGCAACCCGCCACAGAGTTTCCCGCGCTTGTGCCGGTGGAAACGCTGCTGCTCGAGGTGCCGCCCGTCACCGCACCGGCCGCCGGGCTCGAAGCCCGCGCCGCAGCGCTGCGGGCCAGAGCCGAGGCGCTGCGCCGCGCCACCCCCTGAGGTTCGGCGCCCCAAAAAGTTTGGCGCCCCAAAAAGTTTGGCGCGTTGCAAGCCCGCCGCCAAACCGCTAACAAAACCCAACCCTATCCCATGTCACGAGGTTCCCATGTCTGCCGCCGCCGCAAAACCGCTCCGCCTTGGCATCGCGGGGCTTGGCACCGTGGGCATTGGCGTGGTCAAGATCGTGCAGCGCCATGCCGATCTGCTCAGCGCCCGCAGCGGCCGGCCGGTGGTCATCACCGCGGTTTCGGCACGGGACCGGACCCGAAACCGCGATGCCGACCTGTCGGGCTATGCCTGGGAAAGCGACCCGGTGGCGCTTGCCACGCGCGGCGATGTGGATGTTTTCATCGAGGTGATGGGCGGCCACACCGGTGCGGCCAAAGACGCAACCGAAGCCGCGCTGAAGGCCGGCAAGGATGTGGTCACCGCCAACAAGGCGCTTTTGGCCCACCACGGTCAGGCGCTGGCAGAACTGGCCGAGGGCGCGGGCCGGGTGATCCGCTTTGAGGCCGCCGTGGCCGGGGGCATTCCCGTCATCAAGGCGCTGACCGAGGGTCTGGCGGGCAACCGCATCCGCCGCGTCATGGGGGTGATGAACGGCACCTGCAACTATATCCTGACGCGGATGGAAACCGCCGGTCTGCCCTACGAGACGGTGTTCGAAGAGGCCCGGCAACTGGGCTACCTCGAGGCCGATCCGAACCTTGACGTGGGGGGCATCGACGCCGGGCACAAACTCTCGATCCTGGCCGCCATCGCCTTTGGCACCCGGATCAGCTTTGACGATGTGGTGCTCGAAGGCATCGGCCGGATCTCGATCGACGATATCCGCCGCGCCGGCGACATGGGCTATCGGATCAAGCTTCTGGGTGTGGCGCAGATGACCGGCCGCGGGCTGGAACAGCGCATGACGCCCTGCCTCGTGCCTGCCGCCTCGCCGCTGGGCCAGTTGCAGGGCGGCACCAACATGGTGGTGATCGAGGGCGATTCGGTGGGGCAGATCGTGCTGCGCGGTGCCGGTGCCGGCGAGGGGCCCACGGCCTCGGCCGTGATGGGCGATGTGATGGATATTGCCCGCGGCCTGCGCCTGCCCACCTTTGGCCAACCCGCCGCCAGCCTTGCCGAGGCCCAGCCCGCCGCCGTTTCCGCCGCCGCGCCCTATTACCTGCGCCTCCATCTGCAAGACAAACCGGGGGCGCTGGCCAAGGTGGCCACCGTTCTGGGCGGCGCCGGGGTGTCGATCTCGCGGATGCGCCAATATGGCCACGACGATACCACCGCCCCGGTGCTGATCGTCACCCACAAGACCACGCGCGACGCCATCGACCTGGCCATTGCCGACCTGCCCGCCACCGGCGTGGTGGAAGGCACCCCCGTGGCGCTGCGCATCGAAGAGCTTTGAGGCGCGGGCAGCGACGAAATCGCTTTCGCAGTGGGGCGTTAGCGTTCACAGGGTTGTAACGCCCCCCGCCTAGGGCTTAGCTGATCCTGGCCCACCAACACGCACAGGATACCCCATGACCCCCCCCACCGATTTCAACGACCGCCTGCTTTCGCTGGGCCTTGCCCGCGTATCGGAGGCCGCTGCCCATGCCTCGGCCCGTCTGATCGGCCATGGCGACGAGAAAGCCGCCGATCAGGCCGCCGTCAACGCGATGCGCGAGCAGCTCAATATCCTCGACATCAAGGGTGTCGTGGTGATTGGCGAAGGCGAGCGTGACGAAGCGCCGATGCTGTTCATCGGCGAAGAGGTCGGCACCGGGCAGGGCCCGGCGGTGGATATTGCCCTTGACCCGCTCGAGGGCACCACGCTCACCGCCAAAGACATGCCCAACGCGCTGACCGTCATCGCCATGGCGCCGCGCGGCACGCTGCTTCATGCGCCCGATGTCTATATGGACAAGCTCGCCATCGGTCCGGGCTATGAAAAGGATGTCATCAGCCTGGAAATGGCACCGGCAGAGCGGGTGTTTGCACTGGCCAAGGCCAAGGGCGTGACCCCCGCGAACATCACCTGCTGCGTGCTGGAACGCCCCCGCCACGAAGACCTGATCGACGAGATCCGCTCCACCGGGGCCTCGATCCGGCTGATTACCGATGGCGATGTGGCCGGCGTCATCCATTGCGCCGAACCCGATTTTACCGGCATCGACATGTATATGGGCTCTGGCGGGGCGCCCGAAGGGGTGCTGGCGGCCTCCGCGCTCAAATGCATGGGCGGGCAGATGTGGGGCAAGTTGCTGTTTCGCAACGATGACGAACGCGGCCGCGCCCGCAAGGCCGGCATCACCGACCTCGACCGCATCTATGCGCGCGACGAAATGGTGCGGGCCGATGTGATCTTTGCCGCCACCGGCGTGACCAATGGCTCGATCCTGCACGGGGTGAAGCGCAACCCGAAGTTCATCGAAACCGAAACGCTCTTGATGCGCTCGAAGACCGGCTCGCTGCGGCGGATGATCTACCGCAACCCGATCCGCTGAAGCAAGGGCGGGCCGCTGAAGCAAGGGCGGGCCGCTAAGGCAAAGGCGGGGGGGCAACCCTCCCCCGCCGGATCCGGCATCTTGCCCGTCAATGGTCGTGCCACAGCCCCAGGGCCCCCAGCCGGGGCGATTTCTTGTTGGTGTGGCGGTCCATCCGCATCAGCACGTCGCGCAAGAACCCCACCGCCTGCACCAGATGCGGCCCCTTGTTCAGCATCACGCATTCGGCCCGCTGGCTCATCGCGGCATCGGTCATTTCGGCGCGGCTCGCCTGCCCGTCCTTGACCATGCCCTCCAGCACCTGCGTGGCCCAGACCACCGGCACCTCGGCCGCCTCGCACAGCCACAGCACCTCTTCCTGAATCTCGCTCAGCCGCTCGAAACCGATCTCCACCGCCAGATCGCCCCGCGCGATCATCACCCCCACCGGCATCCGCCCCCCGGCCTCGACAATCAGCGCCGGCAGGTTGCGCAGGGCCAGCGGGGTTTCGATCTTGAGCATCAGCGCCGGCAGATCCCGCCGCGACGGGTTTTCCGTGCGCGCCTCGAGCGCGGCAAACAGCGCCCGCAGATCGGCCCCGGTCTGCACGAAGGAAAAGCCCAGAATATCGGCGTGACCCAAGATGAAATCGAGGTTGGCCTCGTCGGCGGCGGTCAGCGCGGGCACCCGCAGATCGACGCCGGGCAGGTTCACCCCCTTTTCCAGCTTGATCTTTGCGCCTTTGGCCGGAACCGAGGTGATCTCGGCCAGAACCCGGCCGGGCGCGACCTCGACAATCCTTGCGCGCAGCTTGCCGTCGTTGATCCACAGCGCCCCGCCCGCGACCATCGCCGCCATCAGCGCCGGATGGCTCAGCCGCAATTGCGGCAAATGCGGGTGCGGGGCGAGCTTCTCGACCACTTCGAAACGGTCGCCCTCGTGCAGACGCTCGGTTTCGGCCTTGCCGCCCGAGATCGCCTCGACCCGCAGCTTCGGCCCCTCCACATCCATCTGCACCGGCACCCGCCGGCCCGCCCGCGCGGCGGCCTGGCGCAGATGGCCGATCATCGCCGCCCAGGCATCGGGGCCGTCATGGGCACAGTTGATCCTCATGCAATCCGCCCCCGCCGCAATCAGATCGGCGACGATCTCGGGGCGATGCGCGGCCTCGGAGGGCAGCGTCACCATGATCCGCGAGCGCGGCGCCTCGCGGCGGGCACCAAACAGCGCATCCCGGCGCACCGCCAGCCGCGCCGGACCGGCGGCAAAGATCTCGACCGCCGGATATTCGGCCAGCCCCTCGCCGCCGATCATCGCCAGCGAGGCCAGCACCGCATCGAGCGAGGGGCGCACATGCGCCTCGGCCCGGCCCAGCGAGCTGAGCCCAAGCGAGGCCAGCGGCGCCTGAAACGGCACCAGATCGCCCCGACGCAGGGCCAGATAATCGGCCAGGTTGCGCGCCGACGGCACAAACTCGGGGCGCAGGATCAGCCCGTCCCAGGCCTCCATCGTCGCGCCGGAGCGCCGAGCCATATCCGCCCGCAGTGCCTCGAGCGCCCGAAACAACCCACGCGCCTGCGCCCGCCGCTCGCGCATTTCAACCTCTGCAAGATTCATCGCCGTCCTCCTCGCGCATTCCGGCATCGGGCTACTCTGCTGCCGTGACGGCAAGGTGACAGTCGCATGACGGCTGCATTGCAGGGCCCGCCGCAGGCACACTCTTGCAAGCGCCGCCCCCATCCGCTAGCAGGGGCGCACCGCCAGACAAAGGGGTCCGGCGCGGCAATGGGGGGGTATGATGCCGCTTCTCGTCATGAAATTCGGCGGCACTTCGGTGGCCGATCTCGACCGTATCGCGAATGCGGCGGCCAAGGTCCGGCGCGAGGTGGAACGCGGCTACGATGTCATCGTGATCGTCTCGGCAATGTCGGGCAAGACCAACGAGCTGGTCGGCTGGGTCGAACAGACCTCCCCGCTTTATGACGCCCGCGAATATGACGCCGTGGTGGCCTCGGGCGAAAACGTCACCGCCGGGCTGATGGCGCTGCGGCTACAGGAAATGGGCGTTCCCGCGCGCAGCTGGCAGGGCTGGCAGGTGCCGATCAACACCACCTCGGCG
>CAZPWV010000105.1:0-5134 GCA_964590825.1 uncultured Rhodobacter sp.
GAAACGATCCGCGCGGTCATGATTTCATCGACGGTCAGGCTCAGGCACATGGCGCCGCGCCGGCCCAGTTCGCGCACGATGTCGCGCTCCGAGACGATGCCGGCAACATGTTTGCCATCGGGCGACACGATCACCGCGCCAATGCGCCGCGCCGCCAGCAATTCGGCCGCCGCCGCCACGCTCGTGCCCGGTGCCACCGTCACCACGCCGTCATCGCCCTTGGTTTTCAAAATGCCCTGAACCTGCATTGCAACCTCCCCTTTGCCCGAGCCGAAACGCGGCCCGTGACCCAGCGTCACAGGGGTGCGACAATCTGTCAAGCCTGTTGCCGGTCAGCCCAGCATCCGGGTCGGCGAGGGCAAGGCGACTCCGCCCGAGGCAAAGCCCTCGAGCCGCGCCACCTCGCGCCGCATCGCGCGGCCCAGCGCCTCGGCCAGCCGGTTGAGCCGCTCCGAGCGGCGGTCGTCGGCATGGCGGATCAGCCAGAAACTGCGGCTCAGCCGGATGTCATCGGCCAGCACCCGCACCACGCCGGGGCAAAACGGCATGGCGAAATCATGCACGATGCCAAGCCCCGCCCCGGCCCGCAGCATCTGCATCTGCACCGAGACCGAGTTCGAGGCCAGCCCCACCGCCCCGGCCGCAGTTTCGGCAAGATAGTCGAGTTCCTTGTCAAAGATCATGTCGGGAATATAGCCGATGATCCGGTGCTTTTTCAGATGCTCGCGCGCGGTGATCGGCCGGTGCAGGCGCAGATAATCGCGGTGCGCGGCCAGGTGCAGTTGGTAATCGACCAGCTTTTGCACCGTCAACCGCCCCGCCGTGGGCGGGGAAACGGCAATCGCCATATCCGCCTCGCGTTTGGAGAGGTTGAACACCCGCGGCAGCGCGACGATCTGGATTTCAAGACCGGGATTGGCATCGCAGATCTCGGCACAGACCTGCGGCAGCAGGTAATTGGCGCAGCCGTCGGGGGCACCGATGCGCAACTGCCCCGAAAGCTGCCCCGCCGCCCCCGACAGCTCTTCGGCGGCAAGGCCAAAGGCCTGTTCGGCGGCTTCGGCATGGGGCAACAGCCGCGCCCCGGCCTCGGTCAGCGCATAGCCCTGTGGCGATTTGGCGAACAGCTTGGCCGCCGTCGCCTCCTCCAGCCGCGCCACGCGCCGCCCTACGGTGGCGGCATCGCATTTCAGCACGCGGCCCGCGCCAGACAGGCTTTCCGCCCGCGCCACTGCCAAAAACACCCGAAAATCGTCCCAATCCATCGCACACCTTGCAAAATTGCAAAACGCTTTTGCCAGACTTCCTCTTTTTGCGGCATTTTCGCAAGACTAAACTGGCGCCAATCAACCCTTGGGAGGTAGCGATGAAAGAGATCGGACACTGGATCAACGGCAAGCTTGTGGCGGGCAGCTCGGGGCGTTTTGCCGATGTGATGAACCCCGCCACCGGCGAGGTGCAGGCACGGGTGGCGCTGGCCACGGTGGCCGAGCTTGATGCGGCGGTGGCCAGTGCCGCCAAGGCGCAGATCGGCTGGGGCGCCACCAATCCGCAGCGCCGCGCCAGGGTGATGATGCGATTTGCCGATCTCATCAACACCCATATGGAGGAACTGGCCACGCTGGTCTCGGTCGAGCATGGCAAGGTGCTGGCCGACGGGCGCGGCGATGTGCAGCGCGGCCTTGAGGTGATCGAGGTCTGCATGGGCGCCCCGGCCCTGCTGAAAGGCGAATATACCGACAGCGCCGGACCGGGGATCGACCTTTATTCGATGCGCCAGCCGCTGGGCGTGGTGGCGGGCATCACGCCGTTCAACTTTCCGGCGATGATCCCGCTGTGGAAGATGGGCCCGGCACTTTCGTCGGGCAATGCGATGATCCTCAAACCCTCCGAGCGCTGCCCCTCCACCTCGATCCGGCTGGCGCAACTGGCGCAGGAGGCCGGCCTGCCCGATGGCGTGCTGCAGGTGGTCAATGGCGACAAGACGGTGGTCGATGCGATCCTCGACAACGAAACCGTGCAAGCGGTGGGCTTTGTCGGCTCCACCCCGATTGCGCAATATATCTATGGCCGCGCCTGCGCCAATGGCAAACGGGCGCAGTGCTTTGGCGGCGCCAAGAACCACATGATCGTGATGCCCGACGCCGATATGGACAAGGCCGCCGATGCGCTGGTGGGGGCGGGTTTTGGCGCCGCAGGGGAGCGCTGCATGGCGATTTCGGTGGCCGTGCCGGTGGGCGAAGGCACCGCCGAGGCGCTGATCGAGCGGCTCGTGCCGAAGATCGAAAAGCTGAAGGTCGGCCCCTATACCGGCGGCAATGACGTCGATTTCGGCCCGGTCATCACCGCCCAGGCCAAGGAGCGGATCGAGGGGCTGATCCAGTCGGGGGTCGATGCCGGGGCGCGTCTGGTGGTCGATGGCCGCAACCTGAAGATTCAGGGCTATGAAAACGGCTTCTTCACCGGCCCCTCGCTGTTTGACAACGTCACCCCCGAGATGGAGATCTACAAGCAGGAGATCTTTGGCCCGGTGCTGAGCATGGTGCGCCGCGACAGCTATGAAGAGGCGCTGCAACTGGTGATCGACAACGAATATGGCAATGGCACGGCGATTTTCACCGCCGATGGCGACACCGCCCGCGATTACGCCAGCCGGGTGAATGTGGGCATGGTGGGGATCAACTTCCCCATTCCGGTGCCGCTGAGCTACTACACCTTCGGCGGCTGGAAAAAATCGGCCTTTGGCGATCTGAACCAGTATGGCCCCGATGCCTTCCGCTTTTACACGAAGACCAAAACCGTCACCGCGCGGTGGTTTTCGGGCATCAAGGATGGCGTGGCGCTGAACTTCAAGGCGCTCGACTGAGACCAGACGACAAGACCTTGCCAAGCTTCCCCAAGGGCTTACCCTTGGGGAAGGATGGCTGAGGGGCCGGCGATGATCGAGACCTATTACCGCACCGACAAGGGCCTGACCCTGCTGCGCCTGTTTGGCACTGTCACCTTGCGTGAACAATTCGCGGCGGTTGAAGAGCTTTTGGAACAGGCGAAGGAGCCGCCCTTTCACTATCTGCTTCTGGTCGATGCCCGCCGCGCGCTGGCCTACGACCTGGACTTCAGGGACAGCGCCCAATTCGCGTTGCGGCTCAGCCGGCTTTATCGCGAACGGCCCTTTCCACTCTCGCTTCGGGTTCTGGTCGAGCATGACTGGCAAAGGCTGGTGGTGAAAAAGTTCGATGCCGCCGCGCGGATGGTGGGCAACATCGCTTTCGCGGCATTCGACACCGAAACGGAGATGCTCGACCAGATCGGCTGCCCCGGTCACTCGCTCGACAGCCTGTTTCCGACCGGATGCCTCGTCGCGGTGTTCGGGGTATCGTGATCGCCCGATGGCCAGCACCGCCCTTGCAAAATTCTTGCAAGGATTCACAATTAAACAGATGTTCAATTCAGGCGATGGGGAGACGCGCATGGATTTCGCATTGAGCGAGGAACAACAGGCCATCTTCGACATGGCTCAGGCCTTTGGACAGGACCATATCGCCCCCAATGCGCGGGCCTGGGAGGCCGAGGGCAGCATTCCCAAAACGCTGTGGCCCCGACTGGCCGAACTCGGGCTGGGCGGTATCTATGTGGATGAGGCCTATGGCGGTTCGGGGCTGAACCGGCTGGATGGCACGCTGATCTTCGAGGCGCTGGCGATGAGCTGCCCCTCGGTCAGCGCCTTTTTGTCGATCCACAACATGTGCGGCGGGATGATTGACAAATTCGGCTCCGAGGCGCTCAAGGCACGGTTCCTGCCCCGGCTTTGCACCATGCAGACGGTGTTTTCCTATTGCCTGACCGAACCCGGATCGGGCTCGGATGCCAGCGCGCTGCGCACCCGCGCCGAGGCCACCGATACCGGCTGGCGGCTCAACGGCACCAAGGCCTTCATCTCGGGCGGCGGCTATTCCGATGCCTATATCGCCATGGTGCGCAGCGGCGCCGAGGGGCCGCGGGGGATTTCGGCGCTGATCGTCGAGGCGGGCACGCCCGGCCTCAGCTTTGGTGCGCCGGAAGACAAGATGGGCTGGCGGGCGCAGCCCACCGCGCAGGTGCAGTTTGACGATTGCGCGGTGGGGCCCGAAAACCTGCTGGGCGTCGAGGGCAAGGGTTTTTCCTATGCGATGGCGGCGCTTGATGGCGGGCGGCTCAACATTGCCGCCTCGGCGCTTGGCGGTGCACAGGCGGCGCTGAACGCCACGCTGGGCTATATGGCCGAACGCCAGGCCTTCGGGAAAAGTCTGGACCAGTTCCAGGCGCTGCAATTCCGGCTGGCCGAGTTGGAAGTGAAGCTGCAATCGTCGCGCATCTTTTTGCGCCAAGCCGCCTGGAAGCTGGACAACGCCACCCCCGACGCCACAAAATTCTGTGCGATGGCAAAGCTTTACGTCACCGATGCGGCCTTTGACGTGGCCAATCAATGCCTGCAACTGCACGGCGGCTACGGCTATCTGGCGGATTACGGCATTGAAAAGATCGTCCGCGATCTGCGCGTGCATCAGATTCTGGAGGGCACCAACGAGATCATGCGCCTCATCATTGCCCGCGCGCTTCTGGCGGAGCGCGACCAATGACCGGCTGGATGATGGCGCGCATCGAGGGCCGCGCCGGGCGGCTGACCTTCAACCGCCCGGAGGCGCTCAACGCGCTCGATCACGACATGGCGATGGCGATCGACACCGCGCTCGAGGGCTGGCGGCACGATCCGGCGGTGGCGCTGGTGGTGATCGACGCCGTGGGCAGCCGCGCCTTTTGCGCCGGTGGCGACATTGCCGCGATCTATCACGAGGGGCGCAGGGGCGATTTCGAGATCGGCCCGCGGTTCTGGCGCGACGAATACCGCATGAATGCCAGGATCCGGGAATATCCCAAGCCGGTGGTGGCCTTCATGCAGGGCTTTGTCATGGGCGGCGGCGTGGGGGTGGGCGGGCACGCGAGCCACCGCGTGCTGGGCGAGAGCACGCAAATCGCCATGCCCGAAACCGGCATCGGCCTTGTTCCCGATGTCGGCGGCACGCTCATTCTGGCGCAGGCGCCGGGGCGGGTGGGCGAATATCTGGGCCTGACCGGCGGGCGCATTGGCGCGGCC
>CAZPWV010000105.1:5144-7288 GCA_964590825.1 uncultured Rhodobacter sp.
CCGATGCGATTTATTCCGGCTTTGCCGATCTTTACGCGCCCGAGGCAAGCTGGCCCGAATTGATGGCACAGCTTTGTGCAACCGGTGATGTGGCGGCGCTGCCCAAGGGGCTGCTGCCGTCCGCCAAGGGCCGGCTGGCCGTCCTGCGCCCGGAAATCGAGGCGGCCTTCGGTGGCGCCAACACGCGCGAGATTGTCGCCGCGCTGGAGGCCTCGGGCACGGATTTCGCAGTTGAAACGCTGAGCGCCCTGCGCCGCGCCTCGGCGCTCTCGCTCGAGGCCACGCTGCGCCTGGTGCGGATGACCCGCGCCACCCCCACGATCCGCGCGGCGCTGGAAAACGAATTCCGCTTTACCCTGCGCGCGGTCGAGCGCAGCGATTTTCTGGAGGGGGTGCGGGCGCAGATCATCGACAAGGACCGCAAACCGGTTTGGAAATACAGCCTCTTCACCCTGCCCGAGGCAGAGGTGGCGGCGATGCTCGCGCCCCTGCCGGGGGCCTGGGAGATTGACTTCGACGCCTGAAGAACGCGTCGCAACCTGTTGGGAGGACAGATGAAAATCGGTTTTATCGGGCTTGGAAACATGGGCGGGCCGATGGCGGCCAATCTGGCAAAAGCGGGCCATGAGGTGACGGGATTCGACCTGACCGCCCCGATGCCCGAGGGCGTGGCCCGCGCCGCCAGCGCCGCAGCCGCCGCGCAGGGCGCCGATGTCGTGCTGACCATGCTGCCCAATGGCGCCATCCTGCGTGCAGTGGCCGCAGAGGTGATCGCCGTCCTGCGCCCTGCCGCGGTGCTCTGCGATTGCTCGACGGTCGATGTGGATTCGGCCCGTGCCGTGGCGCGCGAGGCCGAGGCCGCCGGTCTGGGGGCGCTGGACGCCCCGGTTTCGGGCGGGGTGGGGGGCGCCACGGCAGGCACGCTGACCTTCATGGTGGGCGGCTCCGGGGCCGCATTTGAAACCGTCCGCCCGCTCTTTGACATCATGGGGCAAAAAGCGGTGCATTGCGGTGCCGCCGGCGCCGGACAGGCCGCGAAAATCTGCAACAACATGATTTTGGGCGTCACCATGATCGCCACCTGCGAGGCTTTCGCGCTGGCCGACAAGCTGGGCCTCGACCGGGGCAAGATGTTCGAGGTGGTCTCGACCTCCTCGGGCTATAGCTGGACGATGAACGCCTATTGCCCCGCCCCCGGCATCGGCCCGAAAAGCCCCGCCGACAATGGCTACAAGCCCGGTTTTGCCGCCGATCTGATGCTCAAGGATCTGCGGCTGAGCCAGCAGGCGGCGCAGGCGGTGGATGCCGACACCCCGATGGGCGCGGCGGCGATGGCGCTTTATGCCCGTTTCGTCGAAGAGGAAGACGGCCGGGGGATGGATTTTTCCGCCATGCTGCCGCGGTTCGAAAAGCGCGGCCGCGGCTGAGCCCCCGCCCCCCCTTGCACCGGGCGGCGGGAGGTTTAGAACGGTTCCATGAGTTGGATCGACGCCTCCCCTGCCCTGTGCAGCCTTGACGCCCCCGCGCGCCGGGCGCTTGCGCCCCTTGCCCCTTTCGACGTGCCCCGCGCCGCCGTGCTGTTTCGCCCCGGCGATGCGGTGCAGGGCTTCGTTTTGGTGCTGGAAGGCCGGATCGAGGTGTTCCTGACCGGGGCGAACGGGCGGGAATTGCTGCTTTACGCGGTCGAGCCGGGGCAGACCTGCGTGCAGACGACGCTGGGGCTGCTGGGCGCGGCCGAATACACCGGCGAGGCCATCGCCGCCACGCCCGCGCGCGTGGTGATGGTGCCGCGCGCCACCTTCCTGCGGCTGATCGACGCCTCGCCCGGTTTTCGCACCCTGGTCTTTGCCGCGCTGGCCGGGCGCATGGAAGAGGTGATCCGGCTGATGGAGCGCGTCTCGTTTCAATCGGTGGAAAGCCGCCTGGCCGAATGGCTGCTGGCGCGGGCCGAGGGCGGGCGGGTGGCGGCCACGCAGGCCGAGATCGCCGCGCAGATCGGCTCGGCCCGCGAGGTGGTCTCGCGGCGCCTCGATGCCTTTGCGCGGCGCGGCTGGGTGCACACCTCCCGCGGCACGGTGGAGATCCGCGATGCCGCCGCCCTCGGCCGGCTGGCGGCTCTGGCGGGCTGAGCCGGTTTTGGCGGT
>CAZPWV010000106.1:0-7260 GCA_964590825.1 uncultured Rhodobacter sp.
AGTATTTTCTCCAAGAAGAAGCCGCCATCTTTTCTTCTTGGCCCAAATACTCCGGGGGGAGTCCGCAGGACGGGGGGCGGCGCCCCCCCCCTTGCCCCTTCCGCCTTCCGCCTTCCCCGGCGCGCCCAAGCCCCCTTGCCGGGGCGGCGTGGCGGGACTAACCTTTCACGATCCAACCAAGAGAACCCCATGCTGATCGGCATCCTTCAAACCGGCCAATCCCCCGACGTGCTGCGGGAGGCGGCGGGCGATTACCCCGACATGTTCCAGGCCCTGCTGAAGGATCACGGGCTGAGCTTTCGCACCTATCATGTCGAGGCGATGGACTTTCCTGCCGATGTGCACGCCTGCGACGGCTGGCTGATTACCGGCTCGCGCCACGGCGCCTATGAAGACCACCCGTTCATTCCCCGTCTTGAGGCTTTCATCCGCGACACCATTGCCGCCAAAGTGCCGCTGGTGGGGGTGTGCTTTGGCCATCAGATCATCGCACAGGCGATGGGCGGCAAGGTCGAGCGCCATGCCAAGGGCTGGGCCGTGGGGCCGCAAGACTATGATTTCGGGGGCGAAAAGATCACGCTCAATGCCTGGCACCGCGATCAGGTGACGCAACTCCCCCCCGGCGCGGAACGGGCCGCCTGCAACGATTTTTGTGAAAACGCGGCGCTGGTCTATGGCGACCGGGCCTTTACCGTGCAGGCCCATCCCGAATTCCGCGATGCGTTTGTCGAGGGGCTGATGGCCACGCGCGGGCCGGGCCTTGTGCCCGAGGCGGTGATGGCCGATGCGCGCCAGAAGCTGGGGGCGCCCAACGATGCCACCCGGCTGGCCGACCGGATCGCCGAATTCTTTTTCAAGCCCCGGAGTTGAGATGTATCGCCTGCCCGCCTTTGCCGAGGATGACCGCGCGGGGCTGGAGGCGTTGATCGTGGCGCATCCGCTGGGGCTTTTGCTGACGGCTGGGCCGGCGGGGCTGATGGCCAACCCCATTCCCTTCACGCTGGCCGGCCCGCCCGAGGCCCGCGTGCTGCGGGGGCATCTGGCGCGGGCCAATCCGCAAGGGGCGGAACTGGCCGCCGCGCCCGAGGTGCTGGTGGTGTTTCAGCCCGGTGACGCCTATGTGAGCCCGTCGTGGTATCCTTCCAAGGCCGCGCATGGCCGGGTGGTGCCGACCTGGAATTTTGCCATGGTGCAGGTGCGCGGACGGGCGCGGCTGCGCCCCGAGGCGCCGTTCTTGCGCGCCCAGATCGAGGTGCTGACCGCGCAGATGGAGAACCCCCGCCCCGCGCCCTGGGCGGTGGACGACGCCCCCGAAGACTTCATCGCCGCGCAGATGCGCGCCATCGTGGGGGTCGAAATCGACATCCACAGCATCGAAGGAAAGCTCAAACTCTCGCAGAACCGGGGCCAACCCGACCGCGAGGGCGTGCGGGCAGGCATGATGGCCGAAGGCGTGCCACTTGCCCGCCTGATGCCCGACCCCAACACCTGACGTTTTCACCGACCAACGAAACCTTTGGAAAGTATGAAAAATGTCAAGCAATCCCAATGACTGGACCAGCCGCATTCCGCAGGCCGCGCAAGAGTATATTGCCGGCCGCCGGCTCGATGAAATCGAATGTATCGTTGCCGATATCGCCGGCGTGGCGCGCGGCAAGGCCATGCCGGCCTCGAAATTCGCCTATCAGGACCGGTTCTTCCTGCCCAATTCGATCTTTTTGCAAACCATCACCGGCGAATGGACCGACAACCCGATGGGCGCCTTTACCGAGCCCGACATGATCCTGACCCCGGATTATTCGACCACCACGGCCGCGCCCTGGACGGCCGATATCACGCTTCAGGTCATCCATGACGTCAACGACCAGGAGGGCAACCCGGTGCCCACCGCGCCGCGCAATGTGCTCAAGCGGATCGTCAGCCTCTACGAGGCGCAGGGCTGGAAGCCGATCGTGGCGCCGGAGATGGAGTTTTTCCTTGTCGCGCGCAACCTTGACCCGAACCAGCCGATCATCCCGCCGATGGGGCGCTCGGGGCGGCGCGCGGCCGGCAAACAGGCCTATTCGATGTCGGCGGTCGATGAATATGGCAAGGTGATCGACGATATTTATGATTTCGCCGAGGCGCAGGGCTTTGAAATCGACGGCATCTTGCAAGAGGGCGGCGCCGGTCAGGTGGAAATCAACCTCGCCCATGGCGACCCGGTGGCGCTGGCCGATCAGATCTTCTTCTTCAAGCGGCTGATCCGCGAGGCGGCGCTGCGCCATGATTGTTTTGCCACCTTCATGGCCAAACCGATCGAGGGCGAACCGGGCAGCGCCATGCATATCCATCAATCGGTGATCGATGCGAAAACCGGGGTGAACATCTTTTCCGATGCCGAGGGCCGCGAGACCGAGGCGTTTTTGCATTTCACCGCCGGGATGCAAAATCACCTGCCCGCCGCGGTGGCGCTTCTGGCACCCTATGTGAACAGCTACCGCCGCTATGTGCCGGACTTTGCCGCCCCCATCAACCTCGAGTGGGGCCGCGACAACCGCACCACCGGGCTGCGGGTTCCGGTTTCCGGTCCGGCGGCGCGGCGGCTGGAAAACCGCCTGGCGGGGATGGATTGCAACCCCTATCTGGGGCTGGCCGCCTCGATGGCCTGCGGCTATCTGGGGCTGATGGAAAAGCGCCTGCCGCGCCCCGAATGCAGCGGCGACGCCTATATGAGCGACACCGACCTGCCCTATAATCTGGGCGATGCGCTGGATCTTCTGGCCGAGAGCGTGCCGGTGCGCGAGGTGCTGGGGGTCGAGTTCTGCACCGTCTACGAGGCGGTCAAGCGCAACGAATACAAGGAGTTCCTGCAAGTCATCAGCCCGTGGGAGCGCGAGCACCTGCTGCTCAACGTGTGAGGGCGGCGATGAACCTGCTTTATGCCAATGACAAGGAGGGGCATCACCCCCCCTCCTACTACGCGGCCACAGCCATGACCGACCGGCGCTGGCCGCGCCTGCAAGGCCATGTTCAGGCCGATGTCGCCATTGTCGGCGGTGGTTTTACCGGGCTTTCGGCCGCGCTGCACATGGCGCAAAAGGGGCTGCGGGTGGTGGTGCTGGAAGCGCATCGGATGGGCTTTGGCGCCTCGGGGCGCAACGGCGGTCAGGTGGGCTCGGGCCAGCGGCTGGAACAGGACGCGCTTGAGGCCATGTATGGGCGCACCGTTGCCCGGCAGTTGTGGGACTTCGGCGAAGAGGCCAAGGCGCTGGTCAAGGCGCTGATCGCCGAACATGCCATGCCGGTGCCCTTTCACCCCGGTATCGTCCATGCCTGCTGGAAAGACCGCGAGGTGGCCCATGCCCGCGCCAATGCCGAAAAGCTGGCCCGCGATTACGGCTATGCCGAGATCACCCCGCTTGACCGCGCGGCGCTGCGCGAGATCCTGCCCAGCCCGGTCTATCGCGGCGGCGACATCGACCGGGGCGCCGGCCATATTCACCCGCTCAACTTTGCCCAGGGCCTGGCGCTGGCGGCCGATGCCGCCGGTGCGCTGCTGCACGAGGAAAGCCCGGTGCTGGAGGTGCTTGCCCCCCGCCTGGGCCAGCCGGCGCGGGTGCTGACCCGGCACGGCCAGGTGACGGCGGCGCAGGTGGTTCTGGCGGCCAACGGCTATCTTGGCGGGCTCGAGCCCAAGGTGGCGGCACGGGTGATGCCGATCAACAATTTCATCCTCGCCACCGAACCGCTGGGCGTGCGGGCGGCCTCGGTGCTGCGCGAAAACGTGGCCGTGGCCGATACGAAATTCGTCGTCAACTACTGGCGCCTCTCCGAGGACAACCGGCTGCTGTTTGGCGGCGGCGAAAGCTATGGCTACCGCTTTCCCGATCTGATCCGCACCGTGCGCAAGCCGATGCTCGAGGTTTACCCCGAGCTTGCCGATGTGCGGATCGACTATGCCTGGGGCGGCACGCTGGCGATCACCATGAACCGGATGCCGGCGTTTCTGCGGCCCCGGCCGGGGGTCTGGTCGGCCTCGGGCTTTTCCGGGCATGGGGTGGCAATGGCGACGCTGGCCGGAAAGGTCATGGCCGAAGCGGTGGCCGGCGCGGCGGGGCGGTTTGACGCGTTCGAGCGGCTGAACGTGCCGCGCTTTCCGGGCGGCACCGCGCTGCGATGGCCGCTTCTGGTGGCGGCGATGACCTGGTTTGGCTTGCGCGACCGGCTTGGCCTTTAGGCGGGGCTTTGCCGGTGCCGCAAAAGTTTCACTTGGCCTTCACAGGCCAGGTGCTACAGATTTCGCGACTGTCATATTCAGGAAAGCATCCCATGCCCCGCGATGGCGAGCCAAGCGCCCCGATCACCCCCCCGAATTGCTACGATGCCGAGCCGATCCCCGAGGCCGCGCGGGCCGAGATCGAGCGGCTTCTCGCCTCGGGGGATCTGTTCCGCTACACCTCCGACAACGCCCCCGTGGCGCTGCTCGAGGCCGAATTCGCCGCCTTCATGGGCACGCGCTATGCGGTGTGCGTGGCCTCTTGCTCGGCGGCACTGTTTTTGGCGCTCAAGGCGCTTGATCTGCCGCGCGGGGCACGGGTGCTGGTGCCCGCCTTTACCTTTGCCGCCGTGCCCTCGGCCATTGTCCACGCCGATTGCGTGCCGGTGCTGGTCGAGGTGGGGGCGAATTTCCGCATCGACATGGACGATTTCGCCGCCAAATTCGACGACAGCATTGGCGCGGTGATGATTTCGCACATGCGCGGCCACACCTCGGACATGGATGCGATCATGGAACTGGCCAATGCCAGGGGCGTGCCGGTGATCGAGGATGCCGCGCACAGCCTTGGCACGCTCTGGCATGGGCGCCAGATCGGCACGATCGGCAAGATCGGCTGCTTCAGCTTCCAGAGCTACAAGCTGGTCAATGCCGGCGAGGGCGGCGTGCTGGTGACCGACGACCCCGAACTGGCGGCCCGCGCCATCATCATGTCGGGCGCCTATGAGCACAACTGGAAGAAACATCCGGGGCTGCAAAACAGCTTTCATCACTGGCAAAACAAGCTGCCGCTCTACAACACCCGGATGCAGAACCTTTCGGCGGCGGTGATCCGCCCGCAACTGCCCGAAGTGGCGCGCCGCGTGCGCGACGGCCTGGCCAACCACAACCATGTGGCGGCGCGGCTGAACCAATGCCCCTGGCTTGACGTGCCGCCGCCGCTTGGCCCCGAAACCCGCGCCCCCGACAGTCTGCAATTCAACCTGGTCGGCGCGTGGAGCGATGCCGAAGCGATCCGGCTGCAAGACGAGGCCAAGGCCCGTGGCGTGGGGGTGCAGGTGTTTGGCCTGAGCCAGGACAATGCCCGCGCCTATTGGAACTGGCAGTTTCTGGGCGATCTGCCCGAATTGCCGCAAACCCGTGCCATGCTGATGCGCGCCTGCGACACCCGCCTGCCGGCGCGGCTGACCCGCCCCGAACTCGACTTCATCGCCAGCGCCATCGTTGCGGCGGCGCAGGCGGTGAAGGGCTGAGCAAAGGGGCTGAGCGGAGGGGGGCGCTGCCCCCCGTCCTGCGGACTCCCCCCGCCCCGCAAACTCCCCCGCGGCATTTCGGGCAAGATGAAAGCAGGGCCGGGCGGGTTAAAGCCCGAGCCGCGGGATCTCGATTTTCGGGCAGCGGTCCATCACCACCCGCAGCCCCGCGGCCCGCGCCCTGGCGGCGGCCTCTTCGTGGACCACGCCCAGTTGCAGCCAGAGCGTTTTTACTTCGGGGCGATGGGCCAGCATCCCGGCCACCACCTCGGGCACGGCCTCGGGGGCGCGGAACACATCGACCATATCCACCGCAATCCCGGCCGGGATCGCCGCCAGATCGGCATGGACCGTCTCGCCCAGCCAGCTTTGCCCGGCCAGACCGGGGTTGACCGGGATCACCCGATAGCCCCGGCTTTGCAGAAATTGCGCCACATAATGCGAGGGGCGCTCGGGCCGGGGGGAAAACCCCAGCACGGCAATGGTTCTTGCCTCGCGCAGCGCCGCGCGGATCGTGTCATCCTGCATCGCACCCTCCTCAGACGATGAAAAAGCGCCCGGACCACACCGGGGCCGGGCGCAAAGTTGCGGAACGAGGGACAGTGAACTGAAACGCAGCGGTTCCAAGGCCGCGTTTCCTTACTGAGACATAGGAATGTAAAAGCCCGGTTAAAGGGGTTGGGGCGGCAAAACAGGCGCAATCGCCTGTTTGTGACCTCACCGGTTCGCCGTGGCATAAAGCGCCACCGCCGCCGCATTCGACACATTGAGCGAGCCAAACCCCCCCGCGAAGGGGATTCGCACCAGACGGTCGCAGGTGGCCTGGGTCTTTTCGCGCAGCCCCGGCCCTTCGGCGCCCAGCACCAGCCCCACCGGGCGGCTGCCCACCGCGGCCAGCGCCTCCGACAGGGTCTCGGTGGCCTCGCCCGTGAGGCCGATCAGAATGTAGCCCATCGCCTTGAGCTCTTCCATCGCATCGGCAAGATTGACCACCCGCAGATAGGGCTGACGCTCCAGCGCGCCCGAGGCGGTCTTGGCCAGGGCCCCGGTTTCGGGCGCCGAATGCCGCGCCGGGGCCACCACCGCCCGCGCCCCGAACACTTCGGCCGAGCGCAGGATGGCACCCACGTTATGCGGGTCGGTCACCCGGTCGAGCAGCACCACCAGCGGCGCCCCCGCCCCGGCAAGCGCGACATCTTCCAGCTTGCCCCAGTCGAGCGGCTTCACCTCGAGCGCGGCGCCCTGATGCACCGATTCCGCCGCCAGATCCACATGGGTATCGAATTTGCGCGGATCGACGATCTCCGCTTCGACGCCCCCCGCCGCAATCGCCTCGACCAGCTTGTCGGCGGCATTCTTGGTCAGCACGAGGCGCAGCTTGACCCGCGCCGGGTTCATCAGCGCATCGCGCACCGCGTGCAGGCCGAACAGCCAGACCGTTTCCGCTGCCGCCGCGCGCTTGGCGCGTTCCTTGTCGATCACCCAGGACGGTTTTTTCATCACATGCTCCCGTTTCGCCCTTCCTGCGCCGCGCCGTCGCATTTGGCAAGCCATGCGGCGCGGCAAAAACCCGCTTGACGCCCCCAGAACCCTCCGATATTCCCCGCCCTCGTCGGGTGACGAGCTGCAAGGTGCGGCAGCGGACTGTAACTCCGCCGGGGAGACCCACGCCTGGTTCGATTCCAGGGTCACCCACCATTCCCCCCAGGATTGGTGACATCGCCACCGGCCCGTGACGGGTCCGTGACA
>CAZPWV010000107.1:0-7233 GCA_964590825.1 uncultured Rhodobacter sp.
CACAACATCGCGGGTTCGGTGATTATCCTCGACGAGGCGCAATGCCTGCCGCGCCAGCTCTTGCTGCCCACGCTGGCGATGATTGACGTTCTGGCCACGCATTACGGCTGCACGGTGGTACTGTGCACCGCCACCCAGCCGGCGTTTGACAGCGACCAGTTGCAGGGCGGTGGCCTGCCCCTGAGCCACGCGCGCGAACTGGCGCCGGCCCCCGAAACCCTGGCGCGCAAGCTCAGGCGGGTTCAGATCGTGCAGGGCGGGGCGATGGACGATGACGCGCTGGTGGCCGCCCTTCACGCAGCACCGCAAGGCTTTGTCATCGTCAACAGCCGCAAGCATGCGCTGGCGCTTTTTCAGGCCGCGCAGGCGGCGGGGCTGGAGGGGCTGATCCACCTGAGCACGCGGCAATACCCCGCGCACCGGCGCGCGGTCATTGCCGAGATCCGCGCCCGGCTGAGGGCGGGCCAGCCCTGCCGGCTGATTGCCACCAGCCTGATCGAGGCGGGGGTGGACCTTGATTTCCCCGCCGGCTGGCGGGCCGAGGCGGGGCTCGACAGTGTCATTCAGGCGGCCGGGCGGGTGAACCGCGAGGGGCTGCGGCCGCTTGAAACCTCGGTTCTGACGGTGTTTTCCGCACCCGAAAACGCCCCGCCCGGCGATGTGGCGGCACTTGCCAAGGCAATGCAGACGACGGCCAAAAAGTTTAATGACCTGCTCACCCCCGGCGCCATTCGCGATTGGTTCGAAGAGGTCTATTGGCGCGCGGGGGAAGAGCTCTTGGACAAGTTCGGGCTGCGGGGCAAATTCACATTCGACGGGCGCACGACGAATTTTTCTTTTCGCACGGTGGCAGAGCACTACCGGATGATCGAAAGCCCGATGGTGCCGGTGATCGTGGCGCGCGATGCGCAGGCGCAGGCATGGCTGCGCAAGCTTGCGCTGCCCGATCTGCCCCCCGGCCCCATTGCGCGCGCGTTGCAACCCTATGTGGTGCAAATTCCGGCCAAGGCCCGCGATCTGCTGCGCGAGAATGGCAAGGGGGCTTTCGAGGCCCCAGATCTGCGCGGCGACACCTTCTTTGTGCTGACCGACCCCGCGCTTTACCGCGATGATTTCGGCCTCTGGTGGGAGCGCGCCGACTATCTGAGCGCAGATCAGGAGGTGGTGTGAGCATGACAGGTTTTGTCGCGCCAGGGTGGCATGCTGCGACATGCGGGCCTGCCCCGCGCGGCCGCTTTTCCTTGCGGCGCACACCCCAAGGGATAGACTGACGATAATTTGAGGTGAGACATGACATACGGAATTCGTTTGCACGTCTGGGGGCGCAATGCGCTGTTCACTCGGCCCGAATTGAAGGTGGAAAGGGTCAGCTATGACCTGATGACGCCATCCGCCGCTCGCGGTATTCTAGAGGCGATCCACTGGAAGCCCGCAATTTCATGGGTGATCGACCGCATTCATGTTCTGGAGCCGATCCGCTTTCAGCAGATCCGCCGCAACGAGGTGGGGCACAAGGCGCCCGCCGGCACGATCAAACAGGCGATGAAGCGGGGAGACGTGGGCGGGGTGCAGCTTCTGGTGGATGAAGGCCGCCAGCAGCGCGCCTCTACCGTGCTGGTGGCGCCCGCCTATGTGATCGAGGCGCATTTCACCCTGACCGCCAAGGCCGGGCCCGACGATAGCGAAGGCAAGCACCTCGACATTTTCAACCGCCGCGCCGAGCGGGGGCAGTGTTTTCACCAGCCCTGCCTTGGCACGCGCGAGTTTGCCGCGCATTTCGCCCTGCTCGCCCCCGGCGCCCCCCTGCCACCGCGCACTCTGCAGGCCGAGACGGCAGACCTTGGCTTTGGCACCCCCCGCGATTTGGGGCTGATGCTTTGGGATATCGATCACGCCGCCCCCGGCCGCCCGTCGATGTTCTTCCGCGCAAGGCTGGTCAATGGCGTGATGGAAGTGCCCGCCCCGAACAGTGCGGAGGTGCTGCGATGAGCATGCTGGCCTCTCTGGTGCGCGCGTATGAGCGGCTGCCAGATGCTCCGCCCTATGGCTATTCGACCGAGAAGATCGGCTTTTGCGTGGTGCTGAACCGCGATGGCTCGGTGGCCGAACTGATCGACCTGCGTGACAGTGACAAGAAACGCAGCCCGAAATCCATGGTTGTTCCCGCCTGTCCAAAACGTTCGGGTCAGACCCCGCGCCCCAACTTTCTGTGGGACAATATCAATTACGCGCTTGGAGCGGGCAAGCTCTCCGACGAGACCGACAAGAGGTTCGACGCGTTCCGCGAAAAACACTTGGCCTATCTCTCTGACCTGAATGATCCCGAGATTCAGGCGTTTTGCGCATTCTTGCACAACTGGAATCCAGTTGATGTAACCAAATACTTTGCCGCTGATGATTTGCCCACCCAAGGGATCGTTTTCGCCAGTTCAGGAAGCCATCGGGGTCACTTCCTGCACGAAAACCACGAGGCCACCACATTTTGGCAACGTGAGCGATATTTGTGGGTCGCGGTGGAAGGCAAAAGTACAAAACCGGCGATTTGCCTTGTGAACGGCGAGTTGTCCGAGATTGCCCGGACCCATCCACCGATCAAAGGCATGTCGGGCGTTGGAGGAAAAAGCGAAATGGCTCTCATTTCCTTCAACGATAACGCCTATGAATCCTACGGCCACGAACAGGGCGACAATGCCCCGGTGTCCGAAGCCGCGGCCTTTGCCTATACCACCGCGCTCAACCGCTTTCTGGAGAAGGACAGCGGCCATCGCATCCAGATCGGCGATGCCTCGACGGTGTTCTGGGCCGATGCCGCCGAGGCCGGTGCCGCCGAGGAGGCCGAGGCATTTTTTGCCGGTTATTTCGACAGTGCCGCCACCGAGAAAATGGCCGCGCAGCAAATTGGTGCCCGGCTGGAGCGTATCCGGCAGGGCGAGCCGCTGGCGCGGGTGGCCCCGCAGCTCGACCAGGGCGTGCGGTTTTGCGTTCTGGGTCTTGCCCCCAATGCCGCGCGGCTTTCGGTGCGCCTCTGGTGGGAAAACGACTTCGGCACGCTGACCGCGCACTACCAGCGCTATCTTGAGGATATGCGCCTTGATCCGCCGCCGCGCGACGGTTTTGCACCGCTCTGGCGGTATCTGGTTGAACTCGCCGCGCAGGGCAAGCGCGAGAACGTGCCGCCGCTGATCGCGGGCGAATGGATGCGGGCAATCCTGACCGGCGCGCCCTATCCGCTGACGCTCATGTCTACCGTGCTGATGCGCATCCGTGCCGATGGCGAGGTCAACGCCCTGCGCGCGGCCATGCTCAAATCCGTTCTGATCCGTAATTTTGCCAAGGAGGTTCCCGTGGCTCTCGATCCCGGCACTACCAACAAGGGCTACATTCTCGGGCGGCTGTTTGCCGTCTATGAAGAGGTGCAGCGCGCAGCACTTGGCGGTAACGTCAATGCCACCATCAAGGACAAGTTCTATGGCGCGGCTTCTGCCTCGCCGCAAAAGGTTTTCCGCACGCTTGATGCTGGGGCGCAGAACCATTTCTCCAAGCTGCGCAAGCTCAGCCCCGGCCGCGCGGTGAACCTTGAAAAGCTGCTGACCGCGATCACCGATCTGATGGAGCCGGGCAACGACCCGATCCCCGCCAGCCTTGCCAGCGCCGAACAGGCCCTGTTCGGCATCGGCTATTACCACCAGCGCGCCGATTTCTTCCGCAAGCATGACGACACGCCCATTACGGAGGCCGACCAATGACCACACTTTCCCGCCGCCACGATTTCGTGCTGATCTTCGACGTGACGAACGGCAACCCCAATGGCGACCCCGACGCCGGAAACCTGCCGCGGCTTGACCCCGAAACCAACCATGGCCTCGTCTCTGACGTGAGCCTGAAGCGCAAGCTGCGCAACTATGTCGAACTGGCGCGGGCGGGCGAGGCAGGTCACCACATCTATGTTCAGGAGGGGGCAATCCTGAACGAAAAGCACCGCCAAGCCTATCAGGCGATCCGCGCCGATGAAAAGTCGAAGAAGGAGGCCAAGCTCAACCCCAAGGATGATGCCGAGGCCAAGGCGCTGCGCGACTGGATGTGCGCCAATTTCTTTGACGTGCGCAGCTTTGGTGCGGTGATGTCCACCGGCATCAACTGCGGTCAGGTCAAGGGGCCGGTGCAGATGACTTTTGCCCGCTCGGTCGAACCGATCCTGCCGGTCGAAATCTCGATCACCCGGATGGCCGCCACCAACGAGGCGGAACAGAAGAAACGCGCCGAGGGCGACGAAAGCGACAGCCGCACCGACAACCGCACCATGGGCCGCAAGCATATCGTGCCCTATGGGCTTTACGTTGCGCATGGCTTCATCTCGGCCAAATTCGCCGAACGCACCGGATTTTCCGAGGCCGATCTCGATCTGGTTTTCGAGGCGCTTGCGAACATGTTCGAGCATGACCGCTCTGCCGCGCGGGGCGAAATGACCACCCGCAAGCTGATCGTCTTTGCGCATGAAAACGCGCTGGGCAACGCCCCCGCCCATGCGCTGTTCGACCGCGTCCGCATCGGGCGCGCGGTTGATGGCGAATTCCGCGATCTGGACGATCGCGGCCTTGGCAACCTTTCGCCCGCGCGCAAATTCTCGGACTATCGCATCGAGATCGACCGCGAGGGCCTGCCTGCGGAGGTCGAAATCCGCGAGCTGCTCTGATGGCCGCGCCACCCGCCGAGGAGGAGACGATCCCTCTCTCGGCGGTGCAGCATGCGGTCTATTGTCTGCGGCAGGCGGCGCTTATTCATATCGAGCGGCTCTGGGCAGAGAACCTCTTCACCGCCCAGGGCGATGTGCTGCACGCGGTGGCCGACAAGGGCGGGGCGCGCAGCGCCAAAGGGGTGCGACGGGTGCTTGCGCTGCCTTTGGGTTCGGCCCGGCTCAACCTTTCGGGCGTGGCCGATCTGGTCGAGTTCCATCCCCTGCCCGAGGGGGGCGAGCGGCCTTTTCCGGTGGAATACAAGCGCGGCAAGCCGAAACTGCACCGCGCCGACGAGGTGCAGCTTTGCGCGCAGGCGCTTTGCCTTGAGGAAATGACCGGCCAGCCCGTGCCCGAAGGCGCGCTTTTCTATGCGCAGACCAAGCGGCGTGTCGCCGTGCCGGTGGACGCCTCCTTGCGCGCGCTGACAATGGCCACCGTGGCCGAGCTGGCGGCCGTTTTCGCCAGCCAGCAAACACCCCCGCCGACGGCGCACCGCGCCCGCTGCCGGGCCTGCTCGCTTTTGGACCTCTGCCGCCCCGACGCCCATGCCCGGCCGGTCAGGCGCTGGCGCGACCAGGCCCTTGCGCGGTTGCTGGAGGCGCCATGAAAAAGCTGCTCAACACCGTCTATGTCACCTCCGAGGGGGCGGCGCTGCGGCTTGAGGGCGAGACCCTGGTGGCCGAGCTGGAGGGCGCCGAGAAAACCCGTGTGCCCCTGCACATGCTGGCTTCGGTGGTGGTTTTCGGCCCGGTGCTGCTGACCCCCGCGCTGATTGCCAGTTGCGCCGAGCGCGGTATTTCGCTGGCGCTGATGGGGCGCAACGGCCGCTTTCAGGCCCGCGTCGAAGGCCCGGTTTCGGGCAATGTGCTGCTGCGGCGCGAACAATACCGCCGCGCCGATGCACCCGAAGACATTGTCCGCTCGCTGGTGCTGGGCAAGGTGTCAAACCAGCGTGCGGTGATCCGCCGGGCGCTGCGTGACTATGGCAACGAGATGGCGCCCCCCGCGCGGGCCGCGCTGGAGGCCAGCTGCGAGCGGATGGCGCAGATTCTCCGCCGGGTGCAGGTGTCCGATGCCAGCGTCGATGAGATGCGCGGCTCCGAGGGCGAGGCGGCCAATCTCTACTTTGCCGTTTTCGACCATCTGATCCGCGCGCCCGATACCGAATTGCGCTGGACCGTCCGCTCCCGCCGCCCGCCGCTCGATCCGATGAATGCGCTTTTGTCCTTCCTCTATACGCTTCTGACCCATGACTGCCGTTCGGCTTGCGAAGCTGTGGGGCTCGACCCGGCCGTGGGGTTCCTGCACCGCGACCGACCCGGCCGCCCCAGCCTTGCGCTCGATCTGATGGAGGAATTGCGGGCCCCCCTCGCGGATCGGCTGGCGCTGTCGCTGGTCAACCGGCGGCAGTTGCGGGCCGGCGATTTTCGCACCATGGACGGCGGTGCGGTGCTCTTGTCCGATGATGCTCGGCGCACCGTTCTGACCGCCTGGCAAGAGCGCAAGCGCGAGGAACGCCTGCATCCGTTCTTGCAGGAAAAGGTGCCCTTCGGCCTGGTGCCCTACCTTCAGGCGCAGCTGCTGGCCCGCCATCTGCGCAGCGACATCGACGCCTATCCGCCGTGGTTCTGGAGTTGAGATGCTGGTTTTGGTCACCTACGATGTCAATACGCTGGAAGAGGGCGGCAAGAAGCGGCTGCGCCGGGTGGCGAAGGCCTGCGAGGATTTCGGCCAGAGGGTGCAGTTTTCGGTCTTCGAGATCGAGGTTGATCCGGGCCAATGGGTAAAGCTCAAGGCGCGGCTGGAAGGGATCATCCGCCCCGAATTCGATAGTTTGCGCTACTATTATCTGGGTGCGAACTGGGCCCGCAGGGTGGAGCATGTGGGCGCCAAGCCGGCACTGGACCTGAACGGCCCGCTGATCCTGTGACCTGCGAACCGCAAGCCTGCGGCCATTTCCGGCAATGTTCGCACAATGGCAGATCTTTGAAATCGTTGGAAAAGAACCATACCGCCGCGCCTGAGCAGGCCAAAACGGCCCCGCAAAAGACACCTTCGCAACCGCGTCGGGATTTACGCAGCCTGTTGAACGATTTAGGAGAAGAGAGTCGCCCCCCCACGGGGGCGTGGATCGAAACTGGTCAAGGGCTTGATCGATGGCCGCTGGAACGGGCGTCGCCCCCCCACGGGGGCGTGGATCGAAACTGCTTAGGGCTTGGCCGCGTCTAGGGCGGCGAGGGCGTCGCCCCCCCACGGGGGCGTGGATCGAAACCCCCGTGGTCCTTGGGGCGGACGGCACCGCTACGTGTCGCCCCCCCACGGGGGCGTGGATCGAAACAATCGTGATGGTCACACCGCCACCCCGCCATCAAGTCGCCCCCCCACGGGGGCGTGGATCGAAACACTGCGGCTGGCGACTACACGGTTGATTGGGGCGAGTCGCCCCCCCACGGGGGCGTGGATCGAAACATGCTGGTAACAGCAGCAGTGTTGAACA
>CAZPWV010000108.1:0-7226 GCA_964590825.1 uncultured Rhodobacter sp.
AGCAGGTCAAGGCCCCCGGCGAGTCGCGCTCGGATGTCTGGCAGACGGTCGAGTTTTCCAAATATTTCAAGGTGGAAGAGGTCTGGCCGGAAGAGCTTCTGGCGCTCAAGCCGGAATACCGGGGCAAGACGCTCTACGACGTCCTCTTTGCCAATGGCTCGGTCAACAAATACCCGCTGGCCGAATTGCAGGCCGGCTTCGACAACGACGAAAGCCAGTATTTCGGCTACTACCTGCAAAAGGGCCTGTTCGAGGAATATGCCGCCTTTGGCCGCGGCCATGCCCATGACCTGGCCGATTTCGAAACCTACCATCAGGCCCGTGGCCTGCGCTGGCCGGTGGTCGATGGCAAGGAAACGCTCTACCGCTTCCGCGAGGGCTACGACCCCTATGTGAAACCGGGCGAGGGGGTGCGGTTCTACGGCTCCAAGGATGGCAAGGCGAAGATCATCTTTGCCCCCTACGAGCCGCCGGCCGAAAGCCCCGATGCCGAATTCGACCTGTGGCTCTCGACCGGGCGGGTGCTGGAGCACTGGCATTCCGGCTCGATGACCCGCCGCGTGCCGGAGCTGTACCGCAGCTTCCCTTCGGCCGTGGCGTTCATGCATCCGGACGATGCGCGCCAGCGCGGGCTCAAGCGCGGCCAGGAGGTCAAGGTGATCTCGCGGCGTGGCGAAGTGGTCACGCGGGTGGAAACGCGCGGCCGCAACAAGCCGCCAAAGGGGCTGGTCTTCATGCCCTGGTTCGACGAGGGGCAACTGGTCAACCAACTCACCCTGGATGCCACCTGTCCGATCTCGAAAGAGACCGACTACAAGAAATGCGCCGTCAAGGTGGAGCGGGTCTGACCCCGCAACGCACGAAACGGAAAGGAGAAAATCATGCCCGCCCCCGTCAGGCCGAAACCCTTGGACCGCCGCCGCTTCCTTCTGGATACGGCGCGGGCGGCGGTGGGCTGCGCGGTAGCGGGCACCTTTCTGGGCAGCTACACCGCCGCCGCGCGGGGGCTGCCCGCCGAGGCGTTGCGCCCGCCCGGTGCGCTGGCCGAAGATGATTTTCTGGCCGCCTGCACGCGCTGCGGGCTTTGCGTGCGGGCCTGCCCCTATGACACGCTTTCGCTGGCCGAACTGGGCGGCGCGGTGGCCACCGGCACGCCGTTTTTCACCGCCCGCGACATCCCCTGCGAGATGTGCGACGACGTGCCCTGTGTGCCCGCCTGCCCCACCGGCGCGCTGGACCATAGCCTGACCGATATCGGCGCGGCGAAAATGGGCATCGCCGTGCTGGTCGATGAGGAAAACTGCCTCAACGCGCTCGGGTTGCGCTGCGACGTCTGCTATCGGGTCTGCCCGGTGATCGACAAGGCGATCACCCTCGATCTGATCCACAACACCCGCTCCGGCCACCACGCGCTGTTCATGCCGGTGGTTCATGCCGAATTCTGCACCGGCTGCGGCAAATGCGAAAAAAGCTGCGTGCTGCCCGAGGCCGCGATCAAGGTGCTGCCCGAGCGTCTTGCGCGGGGGCAACTGGGCGAGCATTACCGGCTGGGCTGGGAGGAAATGAACGCCAAGGGCGGCCCGGTGGTCGAGGGCATCATCGACCTGCCCGACCGGCTGCCCGGCACCGGCACCGACAACCTGGCCGCGCCGGGGGGCTATGAGGCGGGCAGCTTCGAACCCGCCTTCAAACTGCCCGGCACAACCGGCGGAGGCCAGCCATGAGCGCAAAGACCGCAACCCCGGTGGGCTCGGAAGCCGTGGCCGCAAAAGGCTGGCTTGGCGCCCATAAATGGCTGATCGCCCGGCGGCTGTCGCAGGCGTTTTTCCTGCTGATCTTTCTGCTCGGGCCCTGGTTCGGGCTCTGGATCGTCAAGGGAAACCTGGCCGGATCGCTCACCCTCGAGGTGCTGCCGCTGACCGATCCGCTGGTGCTGTTGCAAAGCCTTCTGGCCGGGCATTGGCCCGAAATGACCGCATTTCTGGGCGCCGCCATCGTTGCCGCCAGCTATGCGCTGATCGGCGGGCGGGTCTATTGTTCCTGGGTCTGCCCGGTCAATCCGGTGACCGATGCCGCGCATTGGCTGCACATGCGGCTGGGCGTGGCCAAAGGCTGGCAACCCAAGGCCGCAACGCGGAACTGGCTGTTGGCCATGGTGCTGGCGGTGGCCGCGCTGACCGGCACGATCGCCTGGGAATTCGTCAACCCCGTGACGCTGTTGCAGCGCGGACTGGTGTTTGGCATCGGCTTTGGCTGGGCGCTGATCCTGGGGCTGTTCCTGTTCGACCTCTTCGTGTCGCGGCGCGGCTGGTGCGGGCATCTGTGCCCGGTGGGGGCGTTTTACGGGCTGTTGGGCAGCAAGGCGGTGCTGCGGGTGTCGGCGGCGAACCGCGCCGCCTGCGACGACTGCATGGATTGCTTTGCCGTCTGCCCGGAGATGCATGTCATCACCCCCGCGCTGCGTGGCGCCACCGCAGATACCCCGCTGATCCTGTCGCCCGACTGCACCAACTGTGGCCGCTGCATCGATGTGTGCTCGGTCGATGTGTTCCGCTTCACCCACCGCTTCGACACGACCCCCGCGCCGGGCCGCGACGAGGCTGCCCGCAAAACCCCGGCACCGCCCACGCGTGCCGCCTGAATCCTACGGAGAGCAAGCCATGAAAACCGTCCCCCTTTTCAGTGTCCTCGCTGCGGCCTCGCTGGGGCTGGCGGCCAGCGTTGCGCTGGCGCAAACGGTCACCTCGATCCGCGGCGTCTCGCCCGAGGACGAGGTCGATCTGGCCCCGGTCTATCATCAGCAGGAAATCCGCGCCGACCGAAATTTCCGGCTTCAGCCGCCGATCATTCCGCACACGATCGACAAATATCAGATCGACATGAAGGCGAATGAATGCCTGTCGTGCCACGACTGGAAAACCGCCGCCGATCGCAAGGCGCCCACCCTGTCGATGACCCATTACATCGGCCGCGACGGGGTGCAGACCGAGGCGGTCAACATGGGGCGCTGGTTTTGCAACCAATGCCATGTGCCGCAGGTGGATGCCCCCGAACTGGTGGAAAACACCTTCGGTGCGGTCGGCAACTGAACGCGGCGGCAAGGAGAACCCCGATGTCTGACAACAGCCCAAACCCGCCGCGGCGCCCCGGCCTGATCCGCCGCCTGTGGTCTGCCCTCTGGAGCCCCGCCGCCGCGCTGTCGCTTGGCGTGCTGCTGATTGGCGGCTTTGCTGCGGGGGTGATTTTCTGGGGCGGGTTCCACACCGTTCTGGAATGGACCAACACCGAGAAATTCTGCACCTCCAGCCACGAGATGCGCGACAATGTTTATGCCGAATATCAGGGTTCGGTGCATCAAAACAACGGCTCGGGCGTGCGTGCCACCTGCCCCGATTGCCATGTGCCCAAGGAATGGGGGCCAAAGATGATCCGCAAGATCAAGGCCTCGAAAGAGCTTTACGGCCATTTCATCACGCAATCGATCTGGACCCCGGAAAAGTTCGAGGGCAAGCGCATCGAACTGGCCAGCCATGAATGGGAACGGATGAAACGCAACGACAGCCAGGAATGCCGCAACTGTCACAGCTTCGGCTTCATGGATTTCACCTTGCAGGAAAACCGCGCCGCGATCAGCCACCAGGAGGCGCTCGATCAGGGCAAGACCTGCATCGACTGCCATCAGGGCATTGCCCATGACCTGCCCGCCGGCTATCAGGATGCCTATGCGGGCGTGGTGCGCAAACTCGAGGCCGAGGGCGCGCTGGCGCCGCCGGCAACGGTGAACAAGGGCGCCATTCTGGGCTGGCTTGGCAGCGCGGCGCCCGGCTCGCATTAAGGCGGTTTGCACTGGGGCGGTTCGCGCGGATGCGGGCCGCACTGGGGCGCGGGTAACGGGTCAAGGGTGTTTCATGCGTCTCGCCTCGGTCAATTCTGCACTTGCGGGCGAGACAAACCGGCTGCTGGCCGGTCTGGCGGAGCGGGCGCAGGCGCGGGGGCTGCGCGTTGTCGGCACGGTGCAGACCAATACCGAACGCCCCGGCGCAAGGCGCTGCGACATGGATGTGCGGGTGCTGCCGTCCGGGCGGGTGCTGCGGATCTCGCAGCATCTGGGCGACGGGGCACGCGGCTGCCGGCTTGATCCGGACGCGCTGGAAGCGGCGGTGGCCGAGGTGGCGGCGGCAATGGTGCGGGGGGCCGATCTGCTGATCGTCAACAAATTCGGCAAGCACGAGGCCGAGGGGCGCGGGTTTCGCGATCTTGTCGGCGAGGCGCTGGCGGCCGGGCTGGCGGTGATCGTCGGGCTGAACGGGCTGAACGCCGAGGCCTTTGCGCGGTTTTGCGAGGGGCTGGCGGTGCCGCTGGCCGCCGATCCGGCCGCGCTGGACGCCTGGCTCGAGGCCAGTCTTGGGGCCAGTCTTGGGGCCAGCCCTGATGCCAGTCTTGGGGCCAGTCTCGGCGGCGGCAGTTACGCCCGCCCCTAGAGCATGTCGCTCAAAACCGGTTCCCAATTTTGAGCAACGGGCCCTAGCCAGCCAGCGGCGTGGCCACCGCGCCCCGCTCGGTCACGATCAGGTCCAGCGGCTGATCGGTGGCCTCGGTCGGCACCTGCGCCATCTCCTGCGCGGCAAAGGCAAAGCCGATCGCCGTCACCGGCCCGGCGCGGCGCAGCGCCTCGAGGGTGCGGTCGTAAAATCCGCCGCCATAGCCCAGCCGAAAGCCGCGCCGGTCAAAGGCCAGAAGCGGCACGATCAGCACCCGCGGGATAATCTCGGGGCCATCGGCGGGAATCGCCGCGCCAAAGGCCCCCGCGATCAGCGCCGTCTGCGGGCTCCAGCGCCGAAAGATCAGCGCCTGCGCCGGGCCGGGAATGACCGGCACCCCCACCGGGCCGGGATGCGCCGCCATCACCGGGCGGGGGTCGATTTCGGTGCGGATCGGCAAATAGCCCGCGAGCGCCACCGCGCCGAACCCCGCCAAGGCCCTGGCCAGATGCGCCTGCGCCGCCGCCACCACGCCCCCCTGACCCGCGCCCGTATTCCCGGCCGCAGCAAAAGCCCTCTGCCGCGCCGCAAACGCATCCTTGCGGGCCAGGGCCTTGATTTCTTTCAGAGAGTCCGGCCCAGACGGGGCGGCGCCGGTCACAGCAGCACCAGCGTGGCCAGCCCGAGAAAGGCGAAAAAGCCCATCACATCGGTCAGCGTGGTGACGAAGGTGCCCGAGGCCAGCGCCGGGTCAAGGCCAAAGCGCTCCAGCGTCAGCGGCACCAGAACCCCGCCAAGCGCCGCCACCATCTGGTTGACGATCATCGCCAGCCCCAGCACCACGCCCAGCCAGGGCTCGCCAAAGATCACCGCCCCCGCCAGCCCGAGGATCAGCGCCAGCCCAAGCCCGTTGAGCAGCCCCGCCCCCAGTTCGCGCAGCACCACCCGACGCGCGTTCGACACCGTCAGGTCACGCGTGGCAAGCCCGCGCACCGCCACCGCCAGCGATTGCGTGCCCGCGATTCCCCCGGTCGAGGCGACGATCGGCATCAGCGCCGCCAAGGCCACCAGCGCCGAGATCGTGCCCTGAAACCGCGAGATCACGATGGCCGACAGCGAGGCGGTGAACAGGTTCACCACCAGCCAGGGCAGACGCTGGCGGACGGTCTCGAACACGGTGTCGGAAATCGCCGAATCCTCGCCCACGCCGGCCAGACGCAAGATGTCTTCCTCATGTTCCTCGTCCAGCACGGCCATGGCGTCATCGATGGTGATGACCCCCACCAGACGGTCGTCATCATCCACCACCGGGGCGGAAATCAGGTGATACTGGTTGAAGGCATAGGCCACGTCGCCCTCTTCCTGACGGGCGGAAATGGTGCGGAAACTGCCTTCGGTGATGGTGCGCAGCGGCGTGGCGCGTTTGGACGACAGCATCTTGCCCAGCGTCACATAGCCCACCGGATGATGGCCCGGATCCACAAGGATGACGTGATAGAACTGGTCGGGCAATTCGTCCTCGCGGCGCAGGAAGTCGATCGCCTCGCCCACCGTCCAATGCTCGGGCGCCACCACCACCTCGCGCTGCATCAGCCGGCCGGCGGAATATTCGGGCCAGGTCAGCGATTGCTCGACCGCGGCCCGGTCGCTTTCGTCGAGCGCGTCGAGGATCGCCTCTTGCTGCGGTTCCTCGAGGTCTTCGATCAGATCGACCACATCGTCGGAATCGAGTTCACGCACCGCCTCGGCCAGCACATCGGCCGGCAGATGGCCGATCACCTCCTCGCGGATCGATTCGTCGATCTCGGTCAGAATCTCGCCATCGATCTCGCGGCCCCAAAGCCGCAGGATCGCGCGCCGCTCGGCGCCCCCCACCTGTTCGAGAAGGTCGGCAATATCGGCCGGATGCAGCGGTTCAAGCAAGGCGCTCAGCCGGTCCGAGGCCCCCGCCCCGGCCGCGGCCAGGATCCGCTCGACCAGTTCGCGATCCAGGCCATAGCCGTCTTCGCCGCGCTCCAGCTCTTCTGCCCGCTCGTCTGCCATGCCGCCCCCGCCCGATTTTGCGCAGCTTAGCCGAAGGGGGCGGCAGGCAAAAGCGGCGATTGCCCAAGCCGGGGCGGCGCCCTAGCATGGGCGCGAACAGGAGGGCGATGCATGGCCGAAATTCTGCTGGGGCAGGTGATCCGTTTTCGCGACGATCCGATGGCCGGGGGGGCGCAGGCGGTGGCGCATGAGCCGCAGGGCGCGGTGGCGATCGTGGCGGGGCGGATTGCGGCGGTGGGCCCGGCCAGCCAGATTCGGGCGCAGTTTCCGCAAGCGCCGGTCACCGATCTGGGTCCGCATCTGATCTCGCCCGGTTTCATCGACGCGCATGTGCACTATCCGCAGACCGCGATCATCGCCAGTTGGGGCAAGCGGCTGATCGACTGGCTTGGCAGCTACACCTTTCCCGAGGAGATGCGCTTTGCCGATCCCGCCTATGCGCAGGAGGTGGCCGGGCGGTATCTGACGCTGGCGCTGGCGCATGGCACCACCTCGATGTGCAGCTATTGCACCATTCACCCCGGCTCGGTCGATGCGTTCTTTGCCGCCGCCGAGGAACGTGGCCTGCGGGCGATTGCCGGCAAGACCTGCATGGACCGCGACACCGCCCCCGCCGGCCTGCGCGACACGGCCCAAAGCGCCTATGACGACAGCAAGGCGCTGATTGCCCGCTGGCACGGGCGCGGGCGGCTGGGCTATGCG
>CAZPWV010000109.1:0-7224 GCA_964590825.1 uncultured Rhodobacter sp.
CTGGTGGCCACCGGCGCGGTGGCCGTGGGGGAAGATTTCCTGGAAACCCTGACCGGCGGGCACCTGTTTGCCAAGCTCTCGCGCCGGTTTGGCGAGGGGGTGGTGAACGGCGCCCTGACAGCGCGGGTGGGCCTGGCCGCCATCGAGGTTTGCCGGCCGATGCCCTTTGTCGCCCTGCCCAGGCCGAAGGTGACCAACCTCACCTCGCGGGCGATTACCGGCCTGTTCAGCCGCAAGGGGGCAGAGGCCAGCGACCCCTCGGGTTAGGTTTCCCGGCGCGGTTGGCCCGGCCCCGGCGGGCGCAGGCTGGGCACGCCATCGGCGGGGCGGCCCACATCCTCGACCCCCATGCGCAGCCCCTGCCCGATCCGATGCGCCAGCGCCGACCAGCTTTGCGCCACCGGCGCCGGCAGCGTCTCGTGCAGCACCGCATCGAAGGCGGCCAGCCATTCGGGAAAATGCGCCGCCATCACCGTGCCGGCGCGGCGATGGGCCATCATCGGGCTGCCCTCGTAACCGGGGGCAAACAGGATTGCGCCGCCCCAAAACCGCGCAATCTTGGCCTCATGCGCCGCCCAGTCGTGCACATGCGCGGCAAAAACCGGCGCCAGCACCGGGTGGGCACGGACGCGAGCGTAAAAGCGGCGCACCACCAGCGCAATCTCGGCTTCGGTGATTTCAAAACGGGGGGGCGGACGGCTGTTCATCGCCGCCAGATAGGGGCACGGGCGGCCAAAGGCAAGTCAGCCCTCGTCGAACAACTCCGGCTGCACCGGCAGGGGCGGCACCTGCGCCGGCACCTGCGGCGGCGTCAGCCCAAGGTGGCGCCAGGCCCTTTGCCCCAGCATCCGGCCACGCGGGGTGCGGTTCACCAGACCCTGTTGCAGCAAGAACGGCTCGATCACCTCTTCGATCGCATCGCGGCTTTCCGAAAGCGCGGCGGAAAGCGTTTCCACCCCCACCGGACCGCCGCCGTAATGATCGGCGATCAGGCTCAGATAGCGCCGATCCGCGCCATCGAGGCCCAGATGATCCACCCCCAGCCGGGTCAGGGCACGATCGGCCAAGGCCTGCGTCAGCCGGCCATCGCCCTCGACCAGCGCAAAATCCACCACCCGGCGCAGAAGCCGGCCGGCAATACGCGGCGTGCCCCGCGCGCGACGGGCAATTTCGCGCGTGCCCGCGGGTTCGGCCGGAATGCCCAGCAACCGCGCCCCGCGGGTGACGATGTGATCCAGCTCGTCTTCGGTATAAAACTGCAGCCGGGTAGGAATGCCGAAACGGTCGCGCAAGGGCGTCGTCAGCAGGCCCAGCCGCGTGGTGGCACCGACCAGCGTGAAGGGTTGCAACTCGATCCGCACCGTCCGCGCGGCAGGGCCTTCGCCGATCACCAGATCGAGCTCGAAATCCTCCATCGCCGGGTAAAGCACCTCTTCCACCGCCGGGTTCATGCGATGGATTTCATCGATGAACAGCACGTCGCGGGCTTCGAGATTGGTAAGAATGGCCGCCAGATCCCCCGCCCGTGCCAGCACCGGACCCGAGGTCATCTTGAAGTTGACGCCAAGTTCGCGCGCCATGATCTGCGCCAAGGTGGTCTTGCCCAGGCCGGGGGGGCCGTGAAACAGCGTGTGATCCATCGCCTGAGCGCGCATTTTTGCGCTTTCGATGAAGACCCGCAGATTTGCCCGCGCCTCGGCCTGGCCGACGAAATCGTCAAGCACCTGCGGACGCAGGGCGCGGTCGGCGTCCTCGGGCAGGCGGTCGGGGCGAAGGGTCGGGTCTGGGTCGGTCATTGCTCAGGGCCTGAGGGATGTCGCGGGGCTCTGCCCCGCACCCCGAGGTATTTGATCCAAGAAGATGTGGCTAGTCTTTCGGGGCGAGAAGGCGCAGCGCGGTGCGGATGAGTTTGGCGGTGTCGGTGGCTTCGGGGTTGTCGGCGGCCTGTGCCACGGCAGTGGCGGCCTCGGACGGGTTGTAGCCGAGGTTGGTGAGCGCGCTCAGCGCCTCGGCGGTGAAATCTGTTTTCGGCCGGGCGGCGGGGGCGGCCGCGCGTCCGGCGGGTCTGGGCGCGGCGTCGGTTCCGGCCTCGGAGGGGGCGGTGTCAACGGTCAGCGTGCCGCCCATCGCCATCACCGTGGGCGCCTTGTCCTTGAGTTCCATCACCACCCGCTGCGCCAGTTTCGGCCCGACGCCGGGGGCGGCCTTGATCGCGTTCCAATCGCCCAGCGCCAGCGCCCGCGATACCCCCTCGGGGCCAAGCGTGCCCAGAATCGCCAGTGCGGCCTTGGCACCGATGCCCTGCACCGAGGTCAGCAGCCGGTGCCACTCCTTTTCGATCAGGGTGGGAAAGCCGAACAGTTGCAACAGGTCTTCGCGCACCAGAAGCTCGGTATAAAGCGCACAGGCGGCGCCCACCGGGGGCAGACTGGCGGCGGTGCGGGCGGAGACGTGAACAATGTAGCCCACACCGCGCACATCGATCAGCACCTGGTCCATCGCCCGGTGCAAGATCGTCCCGGCGATGCGGCCGATCATGGCGCCACCCTCCGGATCCGGGCCTGACCGGCACTGATTTCAAGCGCATCACGGCCCAGCATCGCGGCATTGGCGCGCCGCGCCGATTGCAGGTGATGGGCATGGCAGATCGCAATGGCCAGCGCATCGGCGGCATCGGGGCCCTCGAACACCACGCCGGGCAACTGGTGGCGAACCATGTGCTGCACCTGCTGCTTGTCGGCATGGCCCACGCCGACCACCGCCTTTTTCACCGCATTGGGGGCGTATTCCCCCACCACCAGCCCCGCCTGCGCCGGCACCAGTAGCGCAATTCCCCGCGCCTGGCCCAGTTTCAGCGTGGCCACGGCATCCTTGTTGACAAAGGTCTGTTCGACCGCCGCCGCCTCGGGGGAATGGGCGGCGATCACCGCACTCAACCCGGCATGAAGCGCCACCAGCCGCAGGGCCAGATCGTCACCGGCGGAATGGATGACCCCGTTGGCAACATGGCGCAGGCGGGAGCCCTCCATGTCGATCACCCCCCAGCCAAGGTTGCGAAGCCCTGGGTCTATGCCGATCACGCGCATCTGCCTGCCTTGCCTTGTGACATTTTTTCAACGATTAGCACGAAAAGTGAACATCGCAAAGTGGAAAGGGCCGGGGAACGGGTAAACAGGCCTGGGCGGTTTGCGGGGCAAACGGTGCAAAAGCCGGGGAAGCAGGGGCGCAATGCGGCACATTGACGACGCTTTCCGACATTTTGCCGAAACGCGCTCACGAACCCGTTAACACTTTGCGAATCCATGCAAAAACTGCATGGCGGGGCTGAGTTTGCAGCGCTTGTTTTTGCCAGATGCCCCCTCTATCTGCGCCTCGGTAGGGCACGGGCCCGATTATTCAGCACACTGAAAAGGAAACCGCGACATGTCCGCCATTGACACCATTCGCCTTTCCGCCCGGAATGGCCGGGCGGGGATCATCGCACGTCTGATCGAAGCCGCGACGCTTTGGAACGACACCCGCGTCACCCGCAATGCGCTTGCCCGGTTGAGCGAACGCGAGTTGAACGACATCGGCCTGACCCGGTTCGACGCCGACAATTTCTGAGCACGGCACCGGGTTGACGCGCAGAGTCAGGCTGCGTGGTTCAGGATTTGGACAGGATGCCTTTGCATCCGCAAGCCAGCAATGACAAAGGCCGCGCAGAATGCCCTGCGCGGCCTTTTGCCTGTCTCGAAATGGATCAAAACAGCAGCCCGTGCAGGACCCCCGCCAGCCATTGCGTGGCCGGATCGGCCTTGAGCACCCAGGCGCCGATCTGCTCGGCCCAGTTTCCCAGCGCCAGTTCGCCGACACGGCTGTCATAGACCCCGGCGCCAACCTTGGCCAGGATCGCCGCCTTGAGCAGCAAGACCCCGCCCAGAAACAGCGCCAGGCCCCGCAGCGGGAAAGCCTTGCGCTCCTTCGGGCGGACCGAGTCGAAATACGAACGGCCCAGCGCCCCGCTGGCCTCGAAGGCGCCACCGGCGGCGTGAATCCGGTCGATCCGCGCCAGACGGGTTTCAAAGGTCTTCAAGCCGGAATCGCGCATCGCCACTCTCCATTTCGATCTGCGCCATTCAGCATTTTATTGCTTAACAACGCTTTAACCGAATATGGCCGAATTGCGGCAACCCTGCGAGCGGGGATTTCAGCGATTAGTTCCGCCGCATCACCAATGTGGTCCAATCACCAAATTCCTCGCGCGAAGCGAGAACAAAGCCCTGCGCCGAATAGGCGGCAATCACCTCATCGGCTTGCGCGTGCAAGATTCCCGACAGGATGACATGGCCTGATTCGGTGCAAAACCGGCCCATATCGGGGGCCAGCGCAATCAGCGGCGCCTTGAGGATATTGGCAAAGATCAGGTCATAGGGGGCGGCCGCCTGCAGGTCGGGGTGGGCAAATCCCGCCGCCTCAAGACAGATCACCCGGCCCGCAAGCCCATTTGCGGCCACATTCGCCGCCGCCGTTTCCACCGCCACCGGGTCGATGTCGGAGGCCAGCACCCGCTCGGGCCAGAGTTTCGCCGCCGCCATCGCCAGCACCGCCGTGCCGCAACCGATATCGACCACATTGCGCGCCCGCAGCCCCGCCCGCTCCATCCGGTCAAGCGCGGTCAGACAGCCCAGCGTGGTGCCGTGATGCCCGGTGCCAAAGGCCATTGCCGCCTCGATCAGCAGCCCGATGGCGGCGGCGGGGCGCTTGTCGGCGTCGTGGCTGCCATGCACAAAGAACCGCCCCGCCACCACCGGCGCCAATTCGCGTTTCACATGCGCCACCCAATCCACATCGGGCAGTTCCGAGACCGCGAAAGCCGTGGCGCCATGGGCCGCCGCCAGCAGGTCCAGCACCACGCCATCGGGGTTTTCGAGGAAATAGGACCCGACCTCGTAGTGCCCCGAGCCATCCTCGATTTCGAACACCCCCACGCCGTAGGGGGCGGGGTCAAGCTCTTCGAGCCGCTCGGCCAGCGCCTCGGCAAGGTCGCGGTCGGGCAGCGTGGCAAAGGCGGTGAAGGTGGGCATGGCGGCTCCTTGCGGTTTTGCCTGCAATGGCGCGATTGCGCAGGCAGGTCAAGGCAGAGCGCGCTAGAGGAAACTCTGCGGGTCGATATCGACCGCCAGACGCACCGCAGCCGGCGGCTTCACCTGCCGCAACCAGAGCCGCAAGGCCGCCTGAAGCGGGGCCGATTTCCCGGCCTTCACCAGCATCCGCACCCGGTGGCGCCCCCGCACCCGCGCGATCGGCGCCGGAGCCGGGCCATAGACCTGCGCACCGATCCGGCGCAGCGGCGCATCGTTTTGCGCCAGCGCATGGCCCAGATCAAAAAGCGGCGCCACCTCGGGCCCGGAGAGGATGATCGCCGCCATCCGGCCAAAGGGCGGCACCGCCACCGCCTGCCGCCCCGCCGCCTCGGCACGCCAGAAGGCCTCCTCGTCGCCGCCCAGAATGGCCCGGATCACCGGATGTTCGGGCTGATGCGTCTGCAACAGCGCCAGCCCCGGACGCTCGGCCCGCCCGGCCCGCCCCGCCACCTGCCGCATCAGCTGAAAGGTGCGCTCGGCCGCCCGCAGATCTGACCCTTGCAGCCCCAGATCGGCGTCGATCACCCCCACCAGCGTCAGCTTGGGAAAGTTGTGCCCCTTGGCAACGATCTGCGTGCCGATGATGATATCGGCGCCGCCCTCGGCAATCTGCCCGATCGCCTCCTTCAGCGCTCTGGCCGAACCGAAAAGATCGGATGACAGCACCGCAAGGCGGGCCGCAGGGAAACGCTCGGTCACCTCTTCGGCCAACCTCTCGACACCGGGCCCGATCGGCGCCAGCTTGCCCTCGGCCCCGCAGGAGGGGCAGGCGGAGGGGATCGGCTTCGTCTCGCCGCATTGGTGACAGACCAGCCGTTTCAGGAACCGGTGCTCGACCATCCGCGCATCGCAATGATCGCAGCCGATCTGTTGCCCACAGGCGCGGCACAGCGTCACCGGCGCATAGCCCCGCCGGTTGAGAAACAGCATCGCCTGTTCGCCCCGCGCCAAGGTGGCCTGCACCGCCCCCACCAGACTGGGCGAGATCCAGTGCACCGGCTCGATGCGCTCGGCGCGCATGTCGATGGCGCGCATCTCGGGCAGGTCCGAGGCCCCGAACCGGCTGGCCAGCTCAAGCCTTGCGTATTTTCCCGCCTCGGCATTGGCCCAGCTTTCAAGGCTTGGCGTGGCCGAGGCCAGCACCACCTGTGCCCCCGAAACCGAAGCCCGCAGCACCGCCATGTCGCGGGCATGGTAAAGCGCCCCTTCCTCCTGCTTGTAGGAGGTGTCATGTTCCTCATCGACCACAATCAGCCCAAGGTCACGGAACGGCAGGAACAGCGCCGAACGCGCCCCCACCACCATCTGCGCGCCGCCCTCGGCCACCATCCGCCACAGCCGCCGCCGCTCGGATTGCGTAACCCCCGAATGCCACTCGCCCGGCCGCGCGCCAAACCGCGCTTCGACGCGGGCCAGAAATTCGGCGCTCAGCGCGATCTCCGGCAAGAGCACCAGCGCCTGCCGCCCCCGCGCCAGACATTCGGCAACCGCCTCAAGATAAACCTCGGTCTTGCCCGAGCCGGTAACGCCCTTCAGCAGCGTGACCCCGAACGCCCCCATGCCACCGCGCAGCGCCGCCGCCGCCGCCGCCTGATCGGGCGACAAGGCCTTGCCCGCAAGCATCGGATCAAGCCGCGCCAAGGGCAGATCGCGGGCCTGTTCGGCCTCGATCACCGCGCCCAGCCCCGCCAGCCCCTTCACCACCTGCGGCGTCACCCCCGCCAGCTGCGCCAGCTCGTTCAGGTAAAACCCCGCCCCGCCATGATCGCGCAGCACCGCCAAAACCTTTTCGCGCGCCTCGGTCAGCCGGGCCGGAACCTCCGCCCCCAGCCGATAGATCCGCCGCGCCGCGGGCGGCTCGAACAACCCCGGCGTGCGGGTGGCCAGACGCAGCACCGCAGGCAGCGCGGTCATCGTGTAATCCGCCATCCGGATCAGGAAGTTCTGCAATTCCGCGCGCATCGGCGGCACATCGAGCACGCGGCCGACCGGGCGCAGCCTTGCACCGTCAAACCGCCCGTCGCCCGCGCCCCAGGGACCGCACCGGCGCGACAACGCCCCCATGGCCATTTACGAGGTGCACGCCGGCAGCTGGAAG